>NZ_JACESD010000041.1:0-26544 GCF_013911995.1 Euryhalocaulis sp. | reverse complement strand
GACATTCTCGCCCATCACGATAACGCCGGAGACCTCGTCCACGATGACCTTGGCGGGCACGTCCGGGGTGACGCGAAGCTGTTCGATTTCGGTGATCAGGGAAACCATGTCGCCGCGATAGCCCGCCGGGCGCTGCAGCACGACATAGGAGGGGTTCGCCGCCTTGGCCGCGCCCTGTCCCAGATAGGAATTGATCGCCTTGGCCATGCGCTCGGCGGTGGTGAAGTCCGGATTGCGCAGGGACAGGCGGGTGATGTTCTGACCGGCGAGGTCGTAGCTGACTTCGCGCTCGACCACCGCGCCATTGGCGATGCGGCCGGAGGTGGGGACGCCCTGGCTGACCGCCGCGGCGTCGCCGCCGGCGTCGAAGCCGCCAATGGCGACCGAGCCCTGGCTGACGGCGTAGGCCTCGCCGTCCGCGCCCAGAAGCGGGGTGACCAGCAGCGTGCCGCCCTGCAGGCTTTCAGCATCGCCCATGGCCGAGACGGAGACATCGATGCGCGTGCCCTGCGCGGCAAAGGCCGGCAGATTGGCGGTGACCATGACCGCGGCGACATTATCGGTATTGAGCTGCGCGTCGCGCGTATTGACGCCCAGACGCTCCAGCATCGATTCCAGCGATTGCCGGGTGAAGGGGGCGTTGCGCAGGGAATCGCCGGAACCGTCGAGGCCGACCACCAGGCCGTAACCGACCAGCAGGTTGTCGCGGACGCCTTCGACTTCGGCGATATCCTTGATGCGCGAGCCCGCGTGCGCGGGCGCGGCGGCGATGATGGCGATGAGCAGGAGGCTGAGGAAGCGTCGCATCGTTCTGATAGGCCTCGTCGTTAAAGCGTTCAGTGGCGGGAGGCGCCTTTTACGCCCGCCCGCGCGAGACCCCTGCAATCGGCTTGCCAGAGCGTTTACCATGAATGTTCAAGTAATATCAAAGACTTGACTTTAGGTCTGAGCGGCAAGCCGCGCTGCCCGGCAGGGCTGGCCCGGCAAGAACTGCCGCCTTAAACCCCCATTAACCGTAAGGCTGCGATTCTGTAATCCGCAAATCGGCCCAAGGACCCCGGCCCATGAAAATTGACGGCACCCGCCCGCTGGCGCCCGCAAGCCGCCGCGAGCGCGCAAAATCCGACAAGACAAGTTCGTTCGAGACATCGGGCGAAGCCGGGAAGGCGCGTTCGAGCGGCGGCATGAGCCAGGCTTCGGGCGTGACGTCCGTCGATGCGCTGCTGGCCCTTCAGGGCGACTGGCAGGATGAAAATCCGAAACAGCAGGCGGCTGGGCGCGCGTTCAATCTTCTGGACATACTGGACGAAATAAAGATCGGCCTGCTGGAAGGCGGCATTCCGACCGCCAAGTTGAACCAGTTGATTCGCGCGCTGGGCGAGTCCCGCGAGGCCACAGGCGACGAAAAGCTGGAAGGCCTGCTGGACGAGGTCGAGACCCGCGCCCGCGTCGAGCTGGCCAAGCACGAATCCGCGCTTAGCTAGACCCCTTGAAATTATTGGCCTTGCTGCGCATTTGTGCAGTGGCGAAGTTTTTGTGACGCGCGGTACACGCGCGTTGACGCAACCCCTTTCGCGAATATACTCCGCGCCGCCTTTGGGAGGGACGACAATTCAAGAGCAGGGGAGTCCAGAAGTGACCCTCGCAGAAGACCTTTCTGTGAAAGTACCAGAAGATTACCGCCCGTCTGAAGACGAACCGTTCATGAATGAGCGGATGCAGGAGTATTTCCGCCAGAAGCTGCTTTCGTGGCGCGGCGAAATACTTGCTGAAAGTCAGGGCACGATCGCCAATCTGAGAGAAGAAAACATCCCGCTTCCGGATATCGCGGACCGGGCTTCTTCGGAAAGCGACCGGTCTCTGGAGCTTCGCGCCCGCGACCGCCAGCGCAAGCTGGTTTCCAAGATCGACGCGGCGCTGCGCCGTATCGAAATCGGCGAATACGGCTATTGCGAAGACACCGGCGAGCCGATCAGCCTGGGCCGCCTGGAAGCGCGCCCGATCGCCACGCTGTCGCTAGAGGCGCAGGAGCGCCACGAGCGTAGCGAACGCACGCGCCGCGACGAGCGCAACTAGGTTTTAGGGCTGGCGGGAGACGCTGCGAAATAACGCGGCGTCTCCACGCAACTTAACCCAGAGCAATGCAGACTGGACGGCGGCATGGTCATTGCCTTCAATGGCCGCCCGACAAATGCACCGATTCCGCGCCCATATCCGCGACGTTACGCGCGACGCGCATGAACGTCTGGACAGCCGCATGAGCGCGCTGAACCTGGGCGCGCGCGCGGGGTATGAAACCTTTCTGAGAACCACGGCCGCGGCGCTATTCCCGCTTGAGCGGGAAATCGGCGCGGGCGCGCCGCTGACCGACTGGCCCCGCCGCCGGCGGTCCGGCTGCCTGGCAAGGGACCTTTCCCGCCTTGGCCTTGCCGCGCCGCCGCCGCTGGATCCGCCGCCGCTGGACGGGAACGCGCAGCGGCTGGGCGCGCTCTATGTCATAGAGGGATCCCGGCTGGGCGGAAAAATGATCCTGAAGACGGTTCTGGAAAGCGGCGATGACGATATGATCGCCGCCACACAGTATTTGCGCCATGGGGAGACGGACAGACTCTTCCATAGCTTTCTTGACGCCGCCTCGGAACATTTGACCGGGACGGCGGATATTGAAGACGCCGCGGCTGCGGCCACGGCGGTCTTCGCGCTTTTCGAAGAGTCACTGAACCGGGCGTCGACCGCGGCGCCGGTTTCCCCAATACAGACGGCATTATGAGTTCTGACAAAATAGATTTTATTTCCCCGTCCGAGCCGGTCGACCTGACCAATTGCGACCGGGAACCGATCCATCTGCTGGGCCGCATCCAGCCCTTCGGCTTCCTGCTGGGCGTCACCTCCGACTGGGTAATCGAGTACGCCTCGGAGAGCGCGGCGCAATTCCTTGGGCAGCCGCTGGACGCGTTGTTCGGCGCGCCGCTGAAGCAGGTCTTCGCCGAAGACGCCATCCACGCCATCCGCGGGCGGCTGCAGCTGCTGGGGACGCGGGATGCGACGGAACGGATATTCGGGCGTCAGCTTCAGGAGGGCGGCGCGGAATTCGACTTGGCCCTGCATATGTCCGGCGGGCGGGTCATCATTGAGGCCGAGCCCAGCGAAAAGGGCGAGCATGACCCGGCGGCGACGGTCAGCACCATGGTCTCCCGCCTGTCCAGCGCGAAGGACGCCGAAACGCTGGCCCGGATGGGCGCGCGGCATCTGAGGGCGCTGACCGGATTTGACCGGGTGATGGTCTATCGCTTCTCGCCCGACGGGTCGGGCGAGGTTCTGGCCGAGGCCGCGCGGGGCGATCTGGAATCCTATCTGGGGCTGCATTATCCCGCCTCCGACATCCCGAAACAGGCGCGCGAGCTGTACAAGCGCAACCTGTTGCGCCTGATCGCCGACGTGGACGCGGAGACGTCCCCGTTGCGCAGCGCAAAGGGCGAAGACGAGCCGCTGGACCTGTCATTGAGCGTGCTTCGCAGCGTTTCGCCGATCCATATCGAGTATCTGAAGAATATCGGGGTCGGGGCCTCGATGTCCGTTTCCATCCTGCGGCGGGGCAAGCTGTGGGGGCTGTTCGCCTGTCACCACATGTCGCCCAAGCGGGTGCCGTTCGACGTGCGCACGGCGGCCGAACTGTTCGGTCAGGCTTTCGCCCTGCTGCTGGACGGCCGCGAGCGGGACGAGGCGGAGGCGCATGAGCGGCGCGCCCGCAAGGCCCATGACCGCCTGATGGCGGCCGCGGCCTCCGGCCGCTCGTCCGCGGAGAATATCGCCTCGCTTATGGAGGAGGTGGAGGGGATCGTCGATTGCGACGGCATCGCCCTTGAAATCCAGGGACGGCGCCAGACCAGCGGACTGGTCCCCGAGGACAAGCACCTGGAAGGCCTGATTGCCCTTCTTAAACGGGAATCCGACGGCCAGATCATGGCCACGGACCGTATCGCGGACCTGTACCCGCCGGCGGAGGGTTTTTCGGAGAAGGCGGCGGGCATGCTGGCCATTCCGATTTCGCGCGCGCCACGCGACTTCATCCTGTTTTTCCGGCGCGAGGTGGTGCAGACGGTCAGCTGGGGCGGCGATCCCAACAAGCCCGTGGAATCCGGCCCGCTGGGCGACCGCCTGACGCCGCGCCAGAGTTTCGAGGAATGGAAACAGGTGGTGCGCGGCAAGGGCCAGCCCTGGACCGAGCGCGATAACCGTATTGCCGAATCCCTGCGCGTGTCGCTGCTGGAGGTGATCCTGCGGCTGACCGAGGCGGCGGAGACTGAACGCAAGGAAGCCAACCAGCGGCAGGAATTGCTGATTGCCGAGTTGAACCACCGCGTGCGCAATATCCTCAGCCTGATCCGCGGGCTGATCGCGCAGAGCCGCGCCGGCGCCAAGAGCATGGACGAGCTGGTCGCGGTGATCGGCGGGCGCATCCAGGCGCTGGCCCGCGCCCATGACCAGCTGACACAGGACAACTGGTCGCCGCGCCCGCTTTCGACCCTGATCAAGTCAGAGGCGGAAGCCTATCTCGGCGACAAGGAAGAACGGGTCCGCATCGAAGGGCCGCAAGTGGCCGTCGAGCCGGCCGCGTTCTCCACGCTGGCGCTGGTTGTCCATGAACTGATGACCAATTCCGCGAAATACGGGGCGTTGAGCGACTCCACGGGCGCGGTGGACGTCAACTGGGAAGTGGACGGCGAAGGCAATCTGGTGATCGGCTGGAAGGAATCCGGCGGCCCGCCCGTTCAGGCGCCCAGCCGCAAAGGGTTTGGCACCACCATTATTGAACGCTCCGTTCCCTTCGACCTGAAGGGCGAGGCGGAAGTGAACTTCGAGCTGACCGGGCTGGAGGCGAAATTCCGCGTTCCCAAATCCCATATCACCAAGGCGAAAGACGGCGAGCTGGAGACCCGCGCGGAGAAGAAGGCCGCGCAAGGCGGCAAGAATGACGGGAAGGGCGAAACCCTGCTGTCCGGAACCGTGCTGTTGTTGGAGGACAATATGGTGATTGCCCTCGACGCGGAGGACATGCTGACCCGGATGGGGGCGCAGAAGGTGGAGGTGGCGGCCTCGGCCAGCGAGGCGCTTCGCCTGATCGAGGCGAACACGCCTAACGCGGCGGTCCTGGACGTCAATCTGGGGGATGAGAACAGCTTTCCCGTGGCCGACAGGCTGAAAGAGCTGGGCGTGCCTTATATCTTCGCCACTGGATATGGCGAGGAATCCCCCGCCCCGGATTTGCACCGCGACCGTCCCTTCGTGCGGAAACCCTATTCCGAGGAAGGCGTGAGAGAGGCGCTGAGCAAGGTCAGCGGCGGGTAGGGTCAGGCCTTGTGCGAGAGCACGTTGAGGGTCTGGCCGAACGGGTCGCGGACATAGAAGCGGCGCACGCCCCAGGGCTCGTCCACGATGTCATAGACGATCTGGTGGCCGGCTTTCTTCGCGCGGGCATGGACGGCGTCCACGTCATCGACCTCGATTGAAAGCGCCGGGACTTCAGTGTCCGAGCCGCCCTGGCTGGCGAAACTGACTTGCGTCTTCATGGTCTCGCCCGAGGCGAGGGTGATGAGCCAGCCATGGTCCATCACCACGTCCAGTCCGAACAGATCCTCATAAAACGCCTTCGCGTCCTGCGGATTGGCGACTTCGATATTGGCGACGATGCGTTTGACGGTCATCGCGGGCCTCCGGAAATCAGCCGATCAGAACGGGAACAGGACTTCGTAGAGTTCCTGGCCGTAGCGGGGTTTCTGGACCTCGCTCAGATGACCGCGGCCGCCGTATGAGATGCGGGCCTCGGCAATCTGGGTGTGCTTGATCGTGTTGTCGGAGGTGATGTCCTCGGGCCGGGCGATGCCGGAGACCAGAAGCTCGCGGACCTCGTAATTGATGCGCACTTCCTGACGCCCGGCGATGACCAGATTGCCGTTGGGCAGAATCTGGGTGACGACGGCGGCCACCGTCAGCTCCACCGCTTCGCTGCGGTCGATATCGCCCGATCCGCCATTGGAGGAGACGGAATTGGTGGAGGCGAGGGTCGAGGGATCGACAGCGTCGGGCAGGAAATCGTCCAGCAGGGTCTCCAGGCCAAAGAAGTTCGGCGCGCCCGCGGTGTTGCTTGAGGTGCGCTGACGGTCGGTGGAGTTCGAGACGCGGGCGGAGTCGGTGATGTTGATGTTCACCGTCAGGATGTCGCCGATCTCATCCGCGCGCTGATCGTTGAAGAATGTGCGGGAGCCGGCCTGCCAGAGCGAATTGGGGGCGTAGGCGGCTTCGCGTTCCTGCGGCATCGGCATGACGACCGGGCGCGGGCCGGCGACCTTTGACGGATTGTCGATGGGCGACATGTCCGGGTACTGGCCGATCTGGGAGATGCGGTCGGTGGTGCCGCACGCGGCGAGGGCCAGCGTGGACGCGGCGAGAAGAACGATATTGCGAGTCATGGCCTTAAAAAGCCCCCTGTTCCAGAGACGCGGTGAGATAGGTGTTGTCGCGAACCACCGCCTTGCCGGGACCGGCGGCGACGGCCTCGATCGTGCGGTTCGAGGAAAGATTGACGATGCGGACGACCTCGCCCTTCGCGCCTTCTTCCAGGGCGCGGCCGCGGGCGGTCAGGGTCAGGCCCGGCTTCTGGTAGAAGACGGTGACCAGCGAGCCTTTTTCGACCGCGGCGGGGCGCTTGATATCGTATTCGCGGAGCGGTTCGCCCGGGCGCAGGGAGCGCTTGGCCTGCATGCCGATCAGGCCCGACGCGTCCAGCACCGCGTCCTGACGCAGGCGGTCGGCGCGGGTGGCGGTCCAGATGATGTCGGATTCGGTGATGATCTGGCCGGAGGACACGGCGCGGGAAAGCGCGGGGACTTCCAGCGACGCAAAAGCGCGGCCGGAGACGCGCTGCACCGGCGCCCCGGCATAGGGTTCGATTTCCGCGGCGAAGGCGTTGGTCTGGCCGTTATAGTCAAACCGCAGGATGCGCGTGTCGCCGCGCGCGCCATTGGGCGCGTAGAAGGCGATGTCGCGCTGGGCGAAGGTGATCTCGTAAGTGTCCGCGCCGCCGGCCAGCGAAAGTTCGTCGGCGATCATGGCGCTGATCTCGTCGGCGGTGATCTGGCGGGATTCGCGCTTGACCGCGATGCGCTGCAGCCCGCCGGCATTGGCCCAGTCCAGATCGTGACCGGCGGCGAAAGCCTGCAGCCAGCCGGCCTCCAGATAGATGGTCTCTCCGGGGGCCGGGGCGCGCGCGACGGCGGCCATGGAGACTTCTCCATCAATGCCGAACAGATCGCCCAGCGTGACGGTGTCCCCGGCGGCGGAGACGTCGCCGGCCAGCGTCACCGGCTGCGCGGCGAGGGCCGGGGCCGAGACGGCGAGGGCGGTTGCGATGAGGGCTGCGCGGATCATGGCGTGTTCCTAATCAGCGGAGATTGGAGGAAGTGGCGAGCATCTCGTCCGAGGCGGTGATCACGCGGGCGTTCATCTCATAGGCGCGCTGCGCCTGGATGAGCGAGGTGATCTCCTGCACCGGGTTGACGTTCGCGGCCTCGATGAAGCCCTGGCGGAGGATGCCCACGCCGTCCTGTCCCGGCGTGCCGATGGTGGCGGCGCCGGACGCGGCGGTTTCCAGGTAGTAGTTGTCGCCCACGGCCTCGAGCCCGGCCTCGTTGAAGAAGGTGACGAGTTCCAGCTGACCCAGCTGCTGCGGGTCCGGCTCGCCTTCCAGGAAAGCCTGAACCTGACCGACATCATTGATGGCGACGTCGCGCGCCTCGCGCGGGACGGTGATGGCGGGCTGAACGATATAGCCGTCGGCGGTGACCAGCTGGCCCTCGCCGTTCACCGAGAAATTGCCGGCGCGGGTATAGGCGTCGCCGCCATTGGGAAGCTGAATGCGGAAGAAGCCCTTGCCGTTGATGGCGACGTCATAGGGATTGGACGTCTGGGTCAGATTGCCCTGTTCGGTGATGCGGTAGACCGAGCCGGTCTTCACGCCCAGACCCACCTGAACGCCCGTCGGCACAACCGTGCCGGCGTCCGAGGAATTGGTCCCGGCGCGTTCGATGTTCTGATAGAGCAGATCCTGGAATTCGGCGCGCTGGCGCTTGAACCCGGTCGTGTTCATGTTCGCCAGGTTGTGGGAGATGATTTCCACGTTCAGTTGCTGGGCCTGCATGCCCGTGGCGGCGATACCGAGAGATTTCATGGCCTTGCGAAGCCTCCTTTAAGCGTTCACGTCGCCCAGGCGGCGGATCGCCTGGCGGTGGAGTTCGGACGCGTCCTCGATCATTTTCGAGACGGACTGGTAGGACCTGCTGATCTCCATCAGATTGGTCATTTCAAGAATGGAATTGACGTTGGAGGCTTCGGTGAAGCCCTGACGGACCGAGGGAATCTCCGCCTGTTGGGGGAGAATGTCGTCCGGCGCGCGGAAACGGCCCTCGCCGGTCTTTTCCAGAACCGAGAGATCCTCGAACCGGGCGACGCCGAGACGGGCGATTTCCACGCCATCCACCGTCACCGCGCCCTGACGGGTCACGACCGGTTCGGAGCCATAGACGTCCAGGAAGATCGGCGCGCCGCCCTCATCCAGCACCGCCTTGCCGTCGGCGGTGGAAAGCTGGCCCTGCGCGTCGGTGGTGAAGCGACCGTCGCGGGTATAGAGCAGGCCGTCTTCATCCTCGACGGTGAAGAAGCCTTCGCCTTCAATCGCGAAATCCAGCGGGCGTTCGGTGCGCTCAAGCGCGCCGTCGCGGAAGTCCCGCATCACGCCCCAGTCCTGCACATAGGAAATATCGTCGGCGCCGTCCGTGGTTTCGGCGGCGCGCGGGGCGGTGTCTTCAAGCAGGGGTTGCTCGACCTTGAAGCCGGTCGTGTTGGCGTTGGCGATGTTATTGGCCGCGATGTCCATCGAACGCCGCAGCGTCATCTGCCTCGACAGGCCGATCATCATTGAACTGTCCATGGCCGCCTCCGTCCTTTCTGGAGCCCGCCCCATCACGCTTTTGCGCTTGGGCGCGGCGGAATACCTGCACATCCCTAGCAGGCGGCGTGCCAACTGAATTATTCAATGAAATCAATGGCAAGGCTGGTTAACGGGGCGGCGGCCCTGCGCAATTCATGCCGATGACCCGGCAAGTTTTGCCTTATGGTTATTATCCATTAACCCCGATCCGATTCAAATGGCGCAAATCACTCGAACCGGGTGAGAGTTTGCAGGGGGCAACCGCCATGAGCGACGACGTCACGGACGGCGAATCCGGCGCTGAAAATGAAGAGGAGGCGCCCAAGAAGGGCGGCCTGAAGAAGAAGCTTCTGCTGTTCGGTCTTCCGGTGGTGATCCTGCTGCTGGGCGGGGCCGGGGCGATGATGCTGCTGGGCGGCGGAGGCGATGAGGGCGAGTCCCACGCCAGCGCCGCGGGCGAGCATGGCGAGGCCGCCGATGACGGCCATGGCGGCGGCGATGCGTCGCACGGCGTGGCGACCGCCGGCGGTGAATATGTCTTCTACGAGCTTCCCGAACTGCTGGTGAATATCAACAGCGAGGACGGGGAGACGAAATATCTCAAGCTGAAACTGGTTCTGGAGCTGGAGGACGAGGCGCTGATCGAGACGCTGGATGCGCGCCTGCCGCGCGTGGTCGACCAGTACCAGACCTTCCTGCGCGAATTGCGGGTGGAGGATCTGTCCGGCTCGGCCGGCATGTACCGCCTGCGCCATGAGCTGCTGCGCCGGGTGAACCTGGCCGTGGCGCCGGCGCAGGTGAATAACGTCCTCGTCGACGAAATCCTGTTCCGCTAGCCGATGACTGACGAAACCACCGACCAGGCCGAAGACCAGGCCGCCGAGACGCCGGACGCTGACGCCGGCGCGGAGGGCGGCGATGCGGCCGAGGCGCATTCCGCCGACCAGCTGAACCAGGAACGCATCCTCAATCAGGACGAGATCGACAGCCTGCTGGGCTTTGATCTGGGCGACGAGGACGAGGCGGACCGGTCCGGCATCCGCGCGATCATCAATTCGGCGCTGGTCTCCTATGAACGCCTGCCGATGCTGGAGATCATCTTCGACCGGCTGGTCCGGCTGATGACGACCTCCCTGCGAAATTTCACCTCCGACAATGTCGAGGTGAGCCTGGACAATATATCGTCCGTCCGGTTCGGCGATTATCTGAACTCCATCCCGCTGCCGGCCATTCTGGCGGTGTTCCGGGCCGAGGAGCTGGATAATTACGGCCTGCTGACGGTCGATTCCAATCTCATCTATTCCATTGTCGACGTGCTTCTGGGCGGGCGGCGCGGGTCTTCCGCCATGCGGGTGGAGGGACGGCCCTACACCACGATCGAGCGCACGCTCGTGCAGCGCATGATCGAGGTCGTGCTGAACGATGCGCGGCAGGCGTTCGAGCCGCTGACCAAGGTGTCGTTCAATCTGGACCGGGTGGAGACCAATCCGCGCTTCGCCGCCATTGCGCGGCCGGCCAATGCGGCGATCCTGGTGAAGCTGCGGATCGACATGGAGGACCGCGGCGGGCGTCTGGAGCTGATGCTGCCCTACGCCACGCTGGAGCCGATCCGTAAAATGCTGATCCAGCAGTTCATGGGCGAGAAATTCGGCCGCGATAATATCTGGGAAACCCACCTGGCCAGCGAGCTGTGGAACACCGAGATGGAGGTCGCCGCCGTGCTGGACGAGCAGGAAATCTCGCTGGAGCGGGTGATGAATCTGCAGGTCGGCGAAACGCTGATGCTGAACGCGGGGCCCGACAGCCCGGTGAAGCTGCGCTGCGGGCCGATCGGCCTGACCACGGGCCGCATGGGCCGGATGGGCGGCAATATCGCTATCCGTGCCGAAGCGCCCCTTCAACCCAAGGCCAAGGCGGCGATCCTGTGGAATCAGTAAGCCTGACATTTCTCATCTTTCAGGGCGCGACGGTGATCATCGCGCTGGTCGCGGCCGCGTTCGCGTGGCGGCTGGACCGGCGGCTGACCGCCATGCGCAGCGGTCAGGACGGCATGACGAAGCTGGTTGCCGAGCTGGCCGAGACGACCGTGCGGGCCGAACGCGCTGTGCGTGAACTCAAACAGGCCGGCGGCGAGGCGGGGGCGGAGCTGGAGGCGCAAATCGCGCGCGCCAAGGAAGCCGCCGAAGAGCTGCGCCTGCTGTCGCCGGAGGATCGCCGCCGGACGCAGCGCCGGGAGCCGCGCGCCGAACCCCGTCCCGCCGAAAGCCGCGCGCAGGGCTTCGCCGATCTTCTGAAATCCACACGGTAAAATCATGTCAGGTCGCTTTTTCGCCATTGCCGCTCTCAGCCTCACCGGGCTCGCCGCGCTGAACGCGCTGTCCGCGGGAGACGCGCTCTATTCCGTTCTGGCCGCCCCGGCCGAGGCGGCGGAAAGCGCGGAGGACCCGGAAGAGGAGACCGTCGCCCAGGCGGACGTCACCGAAGCCACGGACGGCGAGCCGGACATGGCCGAGGCGGAAGAGGGCGAGGTGATGGAGGCCGCCGCGGGCGCCGCCGCATCCTGCCCGCGCCCCAGCTTTGCCGAAGAGATCGGGGCCAGCCCGGAAGAGTTCCGCGTGCTGTCCTCCCTGCAGGCGCGCCGCCGCGAGATCGACCAGATGGAGTCGGAGGCGGAGACCCGCATCCAGCTCGCCGCCGCCGCCGAACAGCGCGTGGACGAACGCATCGCCGAGCTGAAAACCGTGCAGGCCGAAGTGCAGGGCCTTCTGGGCCAGCTGGACGAGGCCGAGGAAGAGCGCATGGCCGGGCTGGTGACGATGTATGAGAAGATGAAGTCCAAGGACGCCGCGCGCATCCTGTCCGCGCTGGAGCCGGAGACCGCGCTTCTGGTCGTGGCGCGGATGAAGGATTCCACGCTGGCCAGCGTTCTGGGCGACATGGAAACCGCCGACGCCAAGCGGCTGACCGAGATGATCGCTGAAAACGCCCGGATCAAGCCCTCCCCCACCGCCGCGCTGAACGATGCCGCGGGCGAAGGTTAACGCGCGGTCAACCATAACGGCTTTAGTTTCGGCCCTTGCAGGGGCGGCCCCCATCTCCGGGCGGCCGCGCACAGGGGCTCTTGGGAAAACCGCGTGACGGCCAGATCGATCATCTTTGCGCTGACCGCGATCGCGCTGCTGTCCGCGGGCGCGGCGCGCGCCGCCGACCCGGTGTCTTTCGAAACCGTCCGCAGTGACGGCTATGTCCGCATCAAGATGGTTTTCCCCGACAGCCTGGCCGAACAGCCCATCGCCGCCGAGGCCGCGGTGGATAACGAGGTTCTGGTGGCCCGGTTCAACCGCGCGGTATCCGGCGACCCGGCCCCGATCCTGTCCAATCTGGGGGCCGAGGCGGCGATGGCGCGACTGGACCCTGACGGCCGGGTGCTGCGCGTGGCGTTGCGCATGCCGGCGCGCGCCCATGTTTCCCACTCCTACAATGTCATCGCCATCGACCTGCTGCCGCCGGAGGCGGAGGACCCGCCCGATATCGTTTCCCCCCGCGAACAATCCGAGATTGAAGCGGCGGCGCGCGCCGCCGCTGCGCCGCCCCCGCCGCCGCCCGAACCCGACCCGCCGCTGGAGGTGGAGGTCGGCCGGGCCTCCAGCGCGGCGTTCGAGCGTGTGACGCTGCGCTGGCCGGAGCCGGTCTCCTTCCAGACCGAACGGCGGGAGCCGCGCGTGCGTATCGCGTTCGAGCGTGACGCCATTCTGGACCTGGCGCCGATCCGCGCGGACCTGCCCCGCCATCTGGAGGGGCTGACCGAATCCCACGTCAACGGGAAGCTGATCCTGAGTTTTGACCTGGCCGAAGGGGCGGATCTCAGCGTGCGGCAGGACGGCGCGCTGGTGACCATCGACCTGACGGGCGGCGATTCAGACCTGAACGCCATCGCGGCGCTGGAAGAAGCGGCGCGGCGCATGAACGCCGAGGACCCGGAAGAGGCGCGGCAGGAACAATATGAAGCGGACCGGCTGGTGCTGGCCGCCGAACCGCGCGAGCCGACCCTGTTCAAGGAAACCGAGGCGGTGGTTCACGCCGCGCCGGAACGCAACCCGGTTCCGGCCAGCGGCGTGGTGCCGATCCGCGGCGTTGCGCTGGGCGGCGACCTGCTGATGCGGTTCGACTGGGCGGCGCCCGTTCCGGCCGCCGCGTTCCGCCGGGGCGAGGCGATCTGGATCGTGTTCGCGGCGGAAGCGGATCTGGATGCCGGGGAGCTGCTGCGCGGCCATCGCCGGCATATCCTGGATATCGACCAGTTCACGGGCGAGGGCTACACGGCGCTTCGCATCACCGCGCCGCCATCGACCCTGATCGAGGCGCGGACGGAAGAGGGGCGGCAGGGCTGGACCTTTGCCCTGTCCAACCGCATCGAGACGCCGCCGCTGGCGGTGACGCTGCTGCGCGAGGCGACGGGGCGGGGGCCCGGGCGTCTTCTGGCCGCGCTGCCGGACGCCGGGCCGGTGTTCAATATTCCGGACCCGGATGCGGGAGACGAGATTGCCGTGGTGACCGCGCTGCAGCCGCCGCGCGGCCTGATCGCAGGACAGGATTTTCTTGAGCTGACGGCGCTGTCCACCGCGCACGGCCTGGCCTTCGTGCTGCTGGCCGATGACGTGGTGATAACGCCGGAGGCCGAGCGCGTGGCGCTGGAGCGGCCGCGCGGGCTGGCGCTGTCGCCGACCAGCGCGGGACGCGCCGCGGTGCAGACCGCCACACGGCGGGGAACCGCCGCGCCGGTGTCGCCGGCCTATATAGATTTCGACGGCTGGAAGGCGGACCAGCCCTTTATCGAGGCGGAATCGGCGCTGGAGCGCCGGATCGCGACCGACCCGAATGATGATTCCTACATGGCGATGGCGCGCTTTCTTCTGGCCTATGAGCTGCCGCAGGAGGCGCTGGGGGCGCTGGACCTAGCGCTGTCGCACCGGCCGCAGCTGGAGATCGACTCGCATTTTCTGGCGATGCGCGGCGCGGCGAATTACATGGCCGGGCGCTATGACGAGGCCGGGCGGGACTTGACCGCGCCGGTGCTGGACCGGGATTCGGCGGCGCAGCTCTGGCGCGGCATGCTGGCGCTGGAAGGCGAGGACTGGGACGGCGCGCGGGAATATTTCGAGCGGGGGCGGGAGGCGTTCTATCTGTTCTCCCCCGAGTGGCGGGCGCGGTTCCGCGCCGGCTATGCCCGCGCGGCGCTGAAGCTGAACGATCTGGCGACCGCCAAGTCTCAACTGGAGCTGGCCGAGGCGGAAGCCCCGCGCGGACCGCTGGAAAAACATATCGAACTGGCGCGCGCGGGACTGGCCGAGTCTCTGGGCCGGCACGGCGAGGCCGCCGCAACCTATGACCGGCTTTCCATGTCCGGCGACGAAGCGGTGGAGGCGCGCGCGATTCTGGCGCGGGCGCAGATGGATCTGGAAACCGGCAGCGCCAGCCCGGACGAGGCCATCGACCGGCTGGAGGCGCTGCGTTTCCGCTGGCGCGGCGATGACGTGGAGCTGGAAACCAGCCGCACGCTGGGCAAGCTTTATGTCGAAAAGGGCGATTACCAGCGCGGCCTGAGCGTGATGCACGCGGCCATGACCCGCTTCCCGGAAAGCCCGGTGGCGCGCCGCATTTCCGGGGACATGTCGACCATCTTCCGCAATCTGTTCCTGGAAGGCGAGGCGGAGCGTCTGGACCCGGTCGAGGCGCTGGCGCTGTATTACGAATTCTCCGAGCTGACCCCGATCGGGGCTGACGGCGACCGTATGATCCGGCGCCTTGCCGAACGGCTGGTCGCGTTCGACCTGCTGGCGAAGGCCGCCGAACTGCTGCAGCATCAGGTGGATAACCGCCTGCGCGAGCCGGTGGCGCGGGCGCAGGTGGCGGCCGATCTGGCGCTGATCTATCTGATGGACCGCCGGCCGGAGAGCGCGCTGCGCACGCTGCGCTCCACCCGCGTTTCACGCCTGCCGGACGCCCTGACGCAGGAACGCCGGGTGATCGAGGCGCGGGCGCTGGCCGAACTGGGCGCGGCGGAAAACGCGCTGGAGCTGCTGGAGGGCGACCGCTCGCTGGAGGCCGCGCGCCTGCGGGCCGATATCGCTTGGCAGTCCCGCAACTGGGAAAACGCCGGGAAACGGCTTGAAGAATTCCTCGGCGACGGCCTGGATGACGGATCAACCGTGCCGACCGCGGAACAGGAATCGGCGATCCTGCGCGCCGCCGTCGCCTATTCGCTGGCCGGCGATCAGGCCGCGTTGACGCGCCTGTCCGGCCAGTACCGCGACGCGATGGACAAGACCGGATCGGCCAGCGCCTTCCGCGCGGTCACCGGGCGGGTCGAGACGGAAGGACTCGCCCTGGCCGAGATCGCCCAGCGCGTTTCCGACACGTCTGATCTTGAAGCCTTCCTCGACAGCCGCCGCGGCCGCCTGGAAGGCGACGAACCCCGGATGGACTACGCCCCGCCCGCAAACGAACAGGCCGTCGCCGACGCCGGCGGGGCCAGCGGCGGCTAAGGCCCCGGTCTGATCGGTTTTCTCTGGTTATAAGCCAAGGTGGTGGCCGGAGCGCCGGACTGCTTTTGCCATGCTATAGCTGGGGGATGTGGCGCGACTTCAGATTCCGAATGGATGCAGCTCTGTCTTTCCCTGCAAGGTTGCGCGTCCTCGCTGTGCTCTGGACCGCTGCTGTCCTTCTCGCCGCCTGCGCGTCGCAAGGCGCGCCGCGGGCCTCGGCCGGGGATTGCGTGACGGTGACCGTGTGGTCGAACGGGTGGCACACCAATATCGCGCTGCCGGCAGATGCGATGGAGGCGGATCATCCGCTTCGGATGCTGTTTCCCGGGGCGGAGCATTTCCTGATCGGCTGGGGCGAGCGGGACTTCTATCTGGACGAGGATCCGGGCTTCTGGACAGGGCTGGACGCGATCATCCCGCCCAGCCTGTCAGTCATGCAGGTTATCGCCGCGGACGAGCCGGTGGAAAACCGGATATGGCGGGGCGAAGAGACCGTTCGCGTGGCGCTGTCCCGCGCCGGGCGGGCGCGGCTGGCGCGGGAAATCGGCGAGACGCTGGCGCTGGATGAGGCGGGCTCGCCGGTGATCGTTCAGGGCGGGCGCGTGGAGGGGACAAGCCTGTTCCTGGAGGCGCGGCCGGATTTCCATCTTTTCCATATGTGCAACCACTGGACGGCGGCGCGGCTGGCCGGGGCCGGCGTGAAACTGCGCCCGTCGCTGGCGTTTCATGCGCCCTGGCTGACGGGCGCGCTGAAGCGCAACGCGCCGCAGTCCTGCCCGGCTAGCTGAAACTCTGCACCAGGCTGCCGGCGACCAGCCGCCAGCCGTCCACGAGGACGAAGAAGATCAGCTTGAAGGGCAGGGATATGATGATGGGCGGCAGCATCATCATGCCCATCGACATGAGGATGGACGCCACCACCAAGTCGATCACAAGGAACGGAATGAACAGCAGGAAGCCGATCTCGAAGGCGCGGCGCAGCTCCGAGATCATGAAGGCCGGGGCGGCGATCCAGAGCGGCACGGCTTCCGGGCTTTCCGGGTCCGGCTGGTCGGAGAGGCTGTAGAAAAGTTGCAGATCGTCGTCGCGCGTCTGTTCCAGCATGAAGGTCTTGATGGGGCCGGAGGCGGCGGTGAAGCCCTCGTTCAGCTCCACCTCCCCGTTCATCAGCGGCTCCACGCCGCGGTCCCAGCTCTGCTGGAAGACCGGCCACATCACGAAAGCGGTCAGGAACAGCGACAGTGAGATGATGACCGCGTTCGGCGGGCTCTGTTGCAGGCCCAGCGCGGTGCGCAGCAGCGACAGCACGACGATGATGCGCACGAAGCTGGTGGTCATCACCAGAATGGATGGAGCCAGCGACAGGATGGTCAGCAGGGCGACAAGCTGAATCACCCGGCCGGTGAGGGCGTCGCCTTCGCCAAGGTCGAGGCTGAATTCCTGCGCCTGCGCCGGGGAGACGAGCGCGAAAACCGCCAGCGCCGCGCCCGCGAGGATCAGCAGATTCCTGATAAGACGCGATGCGGTCATGGCGCGGTCCCGCCGCTGATGGCGGTCGTGGCGGGCGTGGCGGCCGGGGCGGGGTCAGGCTCCGGCGGGGCGTCGCGACTTTCGATCAGGGTTTCGCCGGTGGAGCCGAGCAGGATCAGGTGCTCCCGCCCGTCGACGCGAATCAGGGCGGCGCGGCGGCGGGCGTCGATCATCAGGGTTTCGACCAGCCGCATCCGGCCGCCTTTAGCGCCGCCGGCCAGCTGCATGAAATTGAAGCGCCGCGCGGCATAGGCCAGCGCCGCGATCAGGCCCAGCGTGACCAGCAGCCCGCCCGCATAGCGTCCGAAATCCACCAGATCCATGAGATATGTCCCGCCCGAAAAGCCAGCCGTGAATCAGCTGCGGGCCACCTTGCGGGGCGCGCCGTTAATGCGTCGTAAACCATGGGGTTTAAGCTGTGCTTAACCATACAAAGGCAATGTCTGCCCACTGACCCGGAATTTTTTGCTCTCAAGGGAGAGGCGATATGGGCATCGATAATTCGCCGGTTCTCAACCTGCTGAAATCGACCATGGGCTATCTGACCAAGCGTCAGGAGACGCTGGCGGAGAATGTCGCCAACGCCAACACGCCCGGCTACACGCCGCGCGATATCAGCCGCTCCGCCTTCGAGAAGGCGATGGAAAGCGAGTCGCGCCGCGCCGGCCTTATGACCACGGCGTCGGACCGTCATTACGGCGCCCCGTCACAACAGAAGAGTTTCAATCCCGATGTCCTGAGGGCGACCAGCGCGCCGGATTCGGCGACCACGATCAACGGCAATTCCGTGGTGCTGGAAGACCAGATGACCAAGGTGGCCGAGACGCGCATGGAATATGAGGCGGTGGTGGGGCTGTACAATAAGAGCCTGGCGCTGATCCGCTCCGCCGCGCGCTCGCCGGGCCGCGGCTAGCAGAGGGGGAGTTAATTAAGCCATGAAAGATATCGCCAATATCATGTCCATCGCCGCGTCCGGCATGAAGGCGCAATCCTCGCGGATGCGCATTATCGCCGAGAACGTGGCCAATGCGGACTCCACAGGCCGCACGCCGGACGACGACCCCTATCGCCGCCAGATGCCGACCTTTGAGTCGGAGCTGGACCGCGCCAAGGGCGTGCGCACCGTGCGGATGAGCGAGATCACGCCGGACATGAGCGATTTCGACATGCGTTACGAGCCGGGCCACCCGGCCGCGGACGCGGACGGCTACGTCAAGACGCCGAACGTCAACACGCTGATCGAGCTGATGGACATGCGCGAGGCGCAGCGCAGCTTCGAGGCGAACATGAATGTCATGGAATCCTCGCGCGCCATGCTGATGCGCACGATCGACCTGCTGCGCCGTTAAGGGAGACTGATCAATGGCCGCCAATCCGCTTGCCGCGATGAACGCCTATGCCGCCGCCGCCGGGGTGCAGCCCATGCAGGGCGCCTCTCAGGCCGCCAGCGCCGCCAAGGCCGGGCCGTCGCAATTCACCGCCCTGATCGAGAACGCGGTACAGGACGCCACCGACCAGATGGCGAACGCCGAACAATTGAGCATGCAGGCCGCCACGGGACAGGCGGAAATGATCGACGTGGTGACGGCGGTGTCCGCCGCGGAAACCACGATGGAAACCATGCTGGCGGTGCGCGACGAGGTGATCCGCGCCTATCAGGAAATCCTGCGGATGCCGATTTAAGACTTGTGGCGAAATCGCCGCATCTTCGCGTTATAGTCGCCCGCGAACAAAAATTCCGTGGAGGCTGACGCGCATGTTCAAGAGTTTTTCCATCCTCGCCCTTGCCGCCGTGCTGCTGGCCGCCTGCGCCAGCGAGCCGGAACCCGCGCCCGCGCCGCCGCCGCCCCCGGAAGAGCCGGGACCGGACGCCGGGACGATGGGCGGGATGTGCGGGGGAATCGCCGCGATTTCCTGTCAGGACGAGACCGCCTATTGCGCCTATGGCCCGCAGGATTTCCAGATCGCGGACGCCTCCGGCATCTGCAAGGAGCAGCCTGATATCTGCACGGCCGAGTACAAGCCGGTCTGCGGCTTCGACGGCAAGACCTACGGCAATGCCTGCAACGCCGCGATGGAGGGCGTTTCGGTTCGCAGACAGGGCGTCTGTGAAGGCGACGAGGGCACAACGGCCCGCTAGGGCCCTGCGCCACGCATTAAAAAAGCCCGGCCGCGAGACAATCGCGGCCGGGGTTTTTGCTGTTTTGGGTCCGCCCTATTCCTGAAGATCGGAGGGCAGGACGGGGGTGGCGATGGCGTGGATGAAGGCGTCCCAGCGGGCCGTCTCGTCATCGCCGCCAACGCGGTCGACATACTGGCCGGCCATGACTTCCCCGACGCCGTAATTCACGACATAGCCGCGATAGGTCTCGGTGAAGTCCAGGCTCTGGGCCGCGCGCTCGGGCGAGGTCAGCGTGTAGCGCTGGATGCGGTCCTTGTAGGTCTCCGCGTCGATATCGCCATCGAGATAATCGCGGGCCGTGTCCGCGCGCATCAGACGCAGGGCCTGCATGTCTTCACGCAGGGCCGCGTTGGTCTCGGCCAGCGCCGGGTCGATTCCGGCCAGCGGGTAGAGCACGTCGCGCTCGAACGCTTCGCGCTCGTTCGGCGTGAACGCCATGTCGATCCCGTAATTGGCCGTGCCTTCCGCGATCAGGGCGGTGGGCGCGTAGAGCGGGAACATGGTGAACTCGATCCAGCCGCGATCCTCGACCATGCGGGCCTCACGCAGGGAGTTCAGCGTGTGGTGGCCCGGATAGCCCTCGTGACAGCCCAGATCGACGGCGCGGTCGATACGCACGGGCAGGTCGGTATTGATCTCGATCAGGCTCTCATGGCCGCCCTGATACCAGTTATAGCCGGACCAGGGCTGGTCGGTGACCAGCTCCATATGGAAGAACTCGTCCTCCGGCAGGGCGACATGGTCCATCGTCCGGGCGCGGCATTCCTCGATGGCCGCGTCCATGACCGCCTGCAGGTTCTCGTCCGGGATTTCCAGCCGTTTCTTGAAGTCGTCGACGCGCTTCCACAGCGGATCCTCGCCGGGCAGCAGGTCGCCGATCGCGGCCAGCGCCGCCTCGACCTCTTCCATGTCCGGTTCCGGCGCGACGACGCCGTAGAGGGACTGTGTTTCCTCGTCGAAGGGCACGGTTTCGCCGCGCGCCATGCGGACGCGGGTCTGCATGGCTTCCATGTGCGCGATCAGGAACGCCTTGCGATCGTCCGACAATTCGTCTTCGGCGTCCGGCTCGGCCTGCGCGGCGCGCTCCAGCAGGGCGTCGATGCGGTCGGAGACGGCGTCGAGGCCGGCGGCTTCGGCCTCCGCCGCCGTCCGCCATTCCTCCGGGCCGTAATAGGCGTCCACGAAGCCCGGATCATGGGCCTCCAGCGCCAGACTGACCTTCACATAATCCTCGGCGACCGCGTCCAGCGTGACCGCCTGGGCTTCAGGGGCCTCGACGGGCGCGGCGGGGTCCGCCGCCTGCTCCGCGCAGGCCCCCAGAAGGGCCAGCGCGGAAAGGGCTGCGTAGCGGATCATTCTTCACCCGCCTGCTTGGCGGCGATCCATTCATCGACCTGCTCTTCCAGAATGGCCAGCGGCAGGGAGCCATTGGCCAGCACGGTCTCGTGATACTCGCGAATATCGAAGTCCTCGCCGAGGGCCTCTTGCGAGCGCTCGCGCAGCTCCTGGAACTTCAGCATGCCGATCTTGTAGGCCGTGGCCTGTCCCGGCATCACGATGTAACGCTCGATCGCCTTGACGATGTCGCCTTCCGGGTTCGGCGTATTTTCCTTCAGCCAGTCGATGGCCTCCTCGCGGGTCCATTCCTTCTCATGCAGGCCGGTATCGACCACCAGCCGGCCGGCGCGCCACAGCTCCATCGCCAAACGGCCGAAGTCGGAATAGGGATCCTCATAGAGGCCCATGGTCTTGGGGAACCACTCGCTGTAAAGGCCCCAGCCCTCCGTATAGGCGGTCTGGCCGCCATATTTGCGGAATTTGGGAATGCCCTGAAGCTCCTGCGCAATGGCGATCTGCATGTGATGGCCGGGGATGCCCTCGTGATAGGCCAGCGCCTCCATCTGGTAGGTCGGCATGTCGCGCGTGTCATAGAGGTTCGCATAATAGGTGCCGGGGCGGGAGCCGTCCGGCGCGGGGCGTGAATAGAACGCCTTGCCCGCCGACTGCTCGCGGAATTCCTCGACCGCTTTCACGATCAGATCGGCTTCCGGCTTGCGCAGGAACTGCTCGTCCAGACGGCCCCGCATATTGTCGATCAGGGCGCGCGCCTCGGCCAGATAGGCTTCGCGGCCCTCATCGGTGTTGGGGTAGTAGAACTGGTCGTCCGTGCGCATGAATTCGAAGAATTCCTGCAGCGTGCCGTCGAACTCCACTTCCTCCATGATGGCGCGCATTTCGGAATGGATGCGCTCGACCTCGGCCAGACCCAGCTCATGGATCTCGGACGCGGACATGTCCGTCGTGGTCATCTGTTTCAGGCGATAGTCGTAATAGGCCGCGCCGTCAGGCAGCTTCCATGCGCCGTCCTGCTCGGTCGCCATCTCCTGCTGGCGCTCCAGCTCGGCGATCAGGTTTTCATAGGCCGGTTTGACGGAGTCCAGCATTGCCGCGCGGGCATCGTCCCTCAGCGTCTGTTTCTCCTCTTCCGGGATGTCCAGCGCGTCGACTTTCTTGGTGAAGTCGGCCCAGAGGGCGGAGGGTTCGCCGTCATCGAACGGCGCGCCGGAAATGACGTTCTTCGCGTCCCGCAGAACGTGCGCATAGACGAATTTCGGCGGCATGATCTCCAGATCCGCGCGGCGCGTGGCGTTATCCACGGCCTGGCTGAGATAGCCGTTCACGCCTTCGAGGCGGGAGACATAGGCCTCCGCATGCGCCTTCTCTGACACGCGGTGCTGGTTGATCAGGAAGGCCGGGATGCCCGACTGCGCGCCATACATCTGGTTGAAGGTGTAAACGTGCTCGCGATACGGCCAGCCGGCCTTCTCGCGGGTCTTGTCATATTCGAACAGCCGCCAGGACAGCTTCGTTTGATCGTCCAGCGCGTCGAAATCGAAGCTGGACTTCATCTCCGCCAGCTGGGCCTGGGAGAGGTCATAGGTTTCTTCCTGGTATTCCGGCGTCAGATTGTCCCACTTGCCGTAATCCTCATCCATGACGCCCAGATAGGTCTTGGCCATGGGCGAGCGTTCGAGGCTCTCATTATAGGTTTCCTCGAACCACGCGTTCAGCTGCTCGGACTCGGTCTCGGCGGCCTGTTCGGCCGTATCGGCCGGGGCCTGCGTCTCCGCGGCGGCCTCGGCCGGAACGGCGGCGTCATTGGCGGCGCTGTCCTGGGCGGCCTGCGGTTCGCCGCAGGCGGCGGCCAGCACAATGGCGGCGGACACGCCCGTCAGAAGTCTCAGTTTCATAAAATCCGTCTCCTGTAAGAATTATCGCGGCCCTCGCGCGCTCAGGGCGCGGGACCATCTCCCCGAATGTGACGCGCACCCTAGCATTTTGAGCGCAGACAAAAATGAACTCGCTGTAATGTGGGCCGGCGGGCGGAGGACTGTCAGTCCGCGCTGAAGCTTAAGCCCGAATTAACCATGACCCGGCAAAACGTGCCTATTGGCCCAGCCGCACGAGACGCCTTGTCATGGAACCGATTGAAACGCTGGATTTTGCTCGTGACGGGGTGTGGCTGATGCTGTCCATGGCCGCGCCGGTGATGATTGTCGGCCTGGCCGTCGGCCTGACCATCGCGCTGTTCCAGGCGTTGACGCAGATTCAGGAAATGACGCTGGTCTTCGTGCCCAAGATCATCGCCATCTTCATTTCGCTGATCATCTTCCTGCCGCTGATGGGCGCGCTGATGAGCGGCTACATGACCCGTATCTTCGAACGCATCGCGTTGATGTGAGGGGGTAGGGCGTGCTCGCCGAAGCCCTTGTCCAGGTCAGTTTCGCCGCGCTGCTGATCTTCGCGCGGACCGGCGCGATCATCATGCTGATGCCCGGCATTGGCGAAGGGTTCGTGCCGGCGCGCATCCGCCTGGCCTTTGCCTTCCTGTTTGCCATCGCCATGGCCCCGATCCTGTCGCGCGTCATGCCCGCCGCCCCGGAAATGGTCGGTCCGCTGGCCATGCTGGTGGGAACGGAAATCATCATCGGGCTGATCATCGGCATCATCACGCGCTTCTTCATGATGGCGCTGGCCGTGGCCGGACAGGTGATCGGCATGCAGACGGGCCTGGCCTTTGCGCAGGCCGTGGACCCCACGCTGGGCCAGCAGGGCGCGATCGCGGGCGCCTTCCTGAACATCACCGCGCTGACCCTGATCTTCGTAACCAATCTCCACCACGTCCTGCTGGCCGCCATACGCAACAGCTATGAGGTGTTTCCCGCCGGCGCGCTGCCCGCTGCGGGCGATGCGTCGCAATGGGCGCTGAGCACGTTTGCGGAGGTGTTCACGCTGGGCATCCAGATGGCCTCGCCGCTGCTGGTGTTCGGACTGGTCTTCTATCTGGCGCTGGGCGTGCTTTCGCGCCTGATGCCGCAGGCGCAGATTTTCTTCATCGCCCTGCCGAGCAATATCCTGGTCGGGTTCTCGATCTTCGCGCTGGTCATGGGGGCCGCGCTGCTGGCCTGGCTGGACCGGTTCGAGGCCTTCATCATGCAGATGGGGGGCTAGCGCGCCGCCATGGCCGACGATCAGGACAAAAGTCAGAAGACAGAACAGCCCTCGCAACGAAAACTCGACGAGGCGCAGAAGAAAGGCGACTCGCCGCGCAGCCAGGAAATTCCCGGCTGGTTCGTTCTGGCCTCGGGCCTGTTCGTGATCGCGGTGATGTCGCAGACGACGATGGGGGCGGTCAGCGACTGGCTGCGCATGTTCCTGGCGCGGCCGCACGATATTGCGGTCGACGCCGCGGCGCTGCCGGGCCTCGCCGCCGCCGTGGGAGTGCGCATCGCGCTGAGCCTGGGGGGCCTGTTCGGGGTGATCATCCTGGCCGCCATCGCCGGCAACATGGTCCAGACCAAGCCGGTCTGGACGTTCGAGAAGGTGAAGCCGAAGCTTTCCAAGCTGTCGCCGGTCGAGGGCGCAAAGCGGCTGTTCGGACCGCAGGCGCTGGTCAATTTCCTGAAAGGCGTCGCCAAGATGTCGATGGTGGCGGTGGCGGTTTCCATCGCGCTATGGCCGCGGCGCGAGCAGCTTCTGGTCATGCCGCAGCTGGATATCGTCGCGGCGCCGGTGATTATCCGCAACGCCGCGATCGCCCTGATGATCGCCGCGCTGATCGTCTATTCCGTGATCGCGGCGGCCGACTATGTCTGGCAGCGCCACTCCTTCATGCAGAAGCAGAAAATGTCCCGGCGGGAGCTGAAGGAGGAGATGAAGAACACCGAGGGCGACCCGCACGTGAAGGCCAAGCTGCGCCAGATAAGGCAGGAGCGCGGCCGCCGCCGGATGCTGGCCGAAGTGCCGGACTCCACCGTGGTCATTGCCAACCCGACCCACTATGCCGTGGCGCTGAAATATGAGCGCGGGGAAACCCCGGCGCCGATCTGCGTGGCCAAGGGCGTCGACGCGCTGGCCCTGCGCATCCGGGAAGTGGCCGAAGAATCGGGGGTGAGCGTGATTGAGGATCCGCCGCTCGCCCGCGCCCTTCATGCCACGGCTGAGCTGGACGAGCCGATCCCCGAGGAACACTTCCAGGCCGTCGCCCAGATCATCGGACATATCATGGCGCTGGCGAAAAAGCGCGGACGCCGCGCGAACTAGACGAACGTAGTAGAGTAACCGCGAACAGGAATTGATTCGCGCCATGACCGATATCGCCAACGACTCTCCGCCCGCCCGCGCCGACCTTTTCGACCGGCTGTGGGTGCGGCTCGCCTTCTGGGGCTGCGCCGCCATTGCGTTTCTGGCCGCCGCGGTGGCGGTGTTCGCCGCGCCCGCCGCGGGCTGGCACGGTTTCCTTCTGCTGGCCGGGGTCACGGCGGCGGGTTTTGCGCTGCTCTATGTCCTGCTGGCGGGCGAGGCCGCGGTGAAGGGGATGGAGCGCGGGACCAATGCGCCGCCGCCCGCCTTCGCCATGGCGGCGTTCGAATCCGCCCGCGATGCGCTGGTGGTCACCGACAAGCGGGGAACGCCGGTGGCGGCGAACCCGGCCTATATCGCGCTGACCCGGGTTTTCCACGCCGATGGCGAGGATGACCGCCCCGCCGGGCTGGACCGGCTGCTCGGCGGCGATCCGGATGCGTCATCGGCGCTGTTCCGCCTGGCCCGGGCCGCGCAGACCGGCCAGCCGGGCGCGGCGGACCTGCCCCCGCTTTCCGGCGCCGGGCGGCCCGTGACGCTGACCTCGCGGCCGCTGGGCCATGGCGAGACGCTGTGGCGGCTGAGCGAGACGCCGGCCCCCGAAAGCGATGAGACGGCGAACGCGCCGGCGGCTCCTTCGGGCGCGGGCGCTTTCGCGGACGCGGTTCCCGCGGGGCTGTTTTCCGCCGCCGCCGACGGGCGTCTGGTCTTCTGCAACGCGGTGCTGAAGGACTGGATCGGCGTTTCCGGCGAGGCGGACGAGCTGAAACTGACCGATTTTCTGAGCGGCGAGGACGCGCGGCAGGTCTTGCAGCGGCGCAAGGGCGCGACGCGGACCGAAGCGGTGATCCGCTCCCGCGGCGGGGTGGAGAGCCCGGCGGTGATCGTGACGGTCTGGCCGGAGGATGGCGGGCCTTCGCGCTCCGTCGTCTATGGCGAGTCGTGGACCGGCGTGCCAACCGCGCCCGCGCCGTCCGAAGCTGTGAGCGAGGCGGGCGAGAGCCAGTCCTTCGACGACATGTTCGCCAGCGCCCCGTTCGGCGTGGTGCGTCTGGACCGGGACGACCCCGCCGCCGCGGTGATCGAGGACGCCAACCCTGCCATTGTCCAGATGACGGGCGGGCAGGCGCAGCCGGGCGAGACATTCGGGAAACTGTTCGGGGCGGGGGTGTTCGACACCCTGGCCGCCGAGCGCAATGGCGAGCCGGTGGAGGCGCGCCTGACCGAGACCGAGCGTGACGCCCATGTCTATTTCGCGCAGGACGGGCTGGGCCGCTGGGTGGCCTATATCGTGGACGTGTCGGGCTGGAAGGATCTGGAGCGCCAGCTGGTCCAGTCCCAGAAAATGCAGGCCATCGGACAGCTGGCCGGCGGCGTGGCGCATGATTTCAACAATCTTCTGACCGCCATCCGGGGCAATTGCGACCTGCTGCTGGAGCGTCACCCGGTGGGCGATCCGGCCTATCCGGAGCTGCAGAACATCAACCAGACGGTCAGCCGCGCGGCGGGCCTGGTGCGCAAGCTGCTGGCCTTCTCCCGCAAGCAGACTTTCCGCGCCGAACTGCTGGACATGACCGACCTGCTTTCTGACCTCTCCGTCCTGTTGCGGCAGGTTCTGGAGGAAACGGTCAAGACCGACATCGTGCATGGCCGCGACC
>NZ_JACESD010000040.1:0-27432 GCF_013911995.1 Euryhalocaulis sp. | reverse complement strand
CTTTTCCCGATTGTCCTGATCGCGCCTTTTCTTCTCTGCCTGATCGCGCTGATCGTAACGGAAGGCGGCCTGCTAAGCTCCAATTTCCGTCTGAGCCTGCTGGCAATCGTGATGATGAGCCTGCTGGCGGCGACCGTCCTGCGCAACGCCATGATCGAAAACGCCACGGAGCGAAAACTGATCGCCGCGATGGATGATCTGCGCCGCGCCGTGGATGATCGCGACCTGCTGCTCCGCGAGCTCTATCACCGAGTCAAAAACAACCTCCAGCAGATCAATGCGCTGGTCATGATGGAGGCGGGCAAGGTCAGCGACGAGAGCGCCCGGAATTCCTTCAAGGCGACCGCGGCGCGCATCCACGCGCTGGGAACGGTGCATCGTCTGCTTCTGTCATCGCCGGCGCCGTCCCGCCTGAAGGTTCATGATTTTCTGGAGGAGCTTTGCAGGAATATCGCCGGCAGCCAGGGCGCCGCCGAGCGGGGAATTTCCATTGAAGTCCGCGCGAGCGACGACCTGATCCACATCGATTCCGCGGTCATTCTGGGCCTGATCGTCAATGAACTGGTGACCAACGCCCTCAAACACGCTTTCCCGAACGGGGAATCCGGAAACATCTCCGTGCTTTACACCGCCCGCAGTGATGGCGGCGCGCGGCTTTGCGTCAGCGACAATGGCGCGGGCATGACGGCGGAAAGCGCCGACAGCCTGCCGGGCTCCGGCGTTGGCGGCCGCATCGTCGCGGGCTTTGTGCGGCAGGCCGGGGGAGAAATGAGCGTGGAAAACGATCAGGGCGCGCGAATTATGATCAACCTGCCGCCAGACTTTAAGAAAGAACCGGAAACAGGGGCGTCATGAGCAACAAGAAGACCGTCGTCATTGTGGAGGACGACTTTCTGATCGCGGAGTATCTGCGCGACCTTTGCGATGGTTACGGGATGAAGGTCGAGGGATCGGCGGATTCGGCCGGCGCCGCCATCCCTATGATAATGCAGAAAGAACCGGCCTATATCCTTATGGATGTGAGGCTGAAGGGGGAGCGCGACGGCGTGGACGTGGCCCATGAAATTCATGTTCGCCGGCCGGGAACCAAGATCATCTTCATCACCGCGTCCAGCGAGCCGGTGACGCTGGACAGGATCAAGGGCGATCACCCTCACAGCATCCTGCTGAAACCCATCAATCCGGACGACCTGGAGGCGGCGTTCCGCCTTTGAACCGGCCCGCTGTGCGTTCCTAACGCACGGCGATTGCCGGCGATCCGGCCTGCATGCGCCCGATCACGGCCGCGTTCTCGTGCCCATGCTCATTGAACAGCGCCATGATCTTGTCGGCCTGCGCCGGGTCGCACGCCACCAAAAGCCCGCCGCTTGTCTGAGGATCGCAGAGAAGGTCTCGCGCGGGCGCATCAAGGCCTGGCGCGTCGACCATGCCGGCGATGCTTTCCCAGTTACGGCCCGAAGCGCCGGTGCGCACGCCGTCCGAGGCGAGCCGCCGCGCGCCCTCGAACACCGGAACGCTGTCCGCCCCCACCGTGGCCGCCAGCCCGCTGCCCCGGCACATCTCGCTCAAATGCCCCAGCAGGCCGAACCCCGTGACATCGGTCACCGCGTGCACGCCCGCCATCCCGGCCAGCGCCGCGCCGGGCGTGTTCAGGCGGGTCGTGGAATCAATCATCGCCCTGTAATCGGCCTCCGGGAGCAGGCCCTTCTTCAGCGCGGCGCTGAAAATACCAATGCCCAGCGGCTTGCCGAGGATCAGGACATCGCCGTCCCTTGCCCCGGAATTCATCAGGATACGGTCCGGGTGAACAAGGCCCAGCGCGACAAGCCCGTAGATCGGCTCTGTCGAGTCGATGGAATGGCCGCCCGCAATGGGCGCGCCCGCAGCCTCCGCCACATCCCGGCCGCCCGCCAGGATTTTCCGGATGGTCCCGGTTGAAAGCTGGCCGATGGGCATGCCCACCAGCGCCAGAGCGAAGATCGGCGCCGCGCCCATCGCATAGAGGTCCGAAATCGCGTTGGTCGCGGCGATGCGTCCGAAATCATAAGGATCATCGACAATGGGCATGAAAAAGTCCGTGGTCGCCGCCACCGCCGCCTCGTCCGAGACGCGGTACACGGCGGCGTCGTCGCTGGTCGCCGCATCCACGATCAGGTCGGCATGGCCGCCGCCCACCGGCATCTCGCTGAGGATTTCCCGAAGAACGGATGGGGCAAGTTTGCAGCCACATCCCCCGCCATGGGCCAGCGAGGTGAGTCTGGGTTCTGCCGCTGTGTCAGTCATGAATGGCCCGTTCCTGTCGCTTTCAACGCCGCGCAGGAAATCTACACGCCCGGCGCGGCGCGGCCAGCCCGCTTGACCATCCCCGCCCTTGGCCGTACCGCCAAGGTTATGGCTGGCGGCTCTTTGATCGAGACAGTGACGGATCTCTCCGTGCAATCGCTCGATCGCTATGACGACATCATCGATGTCCGCTCCCCGGCGGAGTTCGCCGAGGATCACGTTCCGGGCGCGATCAATCTGCCCGTTCTGGATAATGAGGAACGCGCGCGCGTCGGCACGATCTACAAGCAGGTCTCGCATTTCGAGGCGCGTCGCGTGGGCGCGGGACTGGTCGCGGCCAATATCGGCCGGCATCTGGGAGCCGCGCTTTCCGACAAACCGGCGGACTATAATCCGCTGATCTATTGCTGGCGCGGGGGCATGCGCTCCGGTGCCATGGCGACCATCCTTTCACGGGTGGGGTGGCGTTGCAGCCTGTTGAAAGGCGGCTACCGGAGCTGGCGGCGGCATGTGGTCGCCGAGCTGCGGGAAGAAGGCGCGCTATTGCCGATGATCCTGATCGACGGTCAGACCGGCACGGCCAAGACGGAGATCATACGCCGCCTGATGGCGCAGGGCGCGCCAGCCATTGATCTGGAAGGACTGGCCGCGCATCGCGGCTCCGTCTTCGGCCTGATGGGGGCGCCGCAACCGGCCCAGAAAGGGTTTGAAAGCCGGTTATGGGACCAGATCCGCCGCTTCGATCCGGACACGCCAATCATCGCCGAGGCGGAATCCTCCACCATCGGCCGTCTGCATATTCCCCGCCGTCTGTGGGACTCGATGCAGGCCGCTCCGCGTATCGAGATCACGGCCAGCGTGGAAGCGCGGGCCCGCTATCTCGTCACCGCCTATTCCGACCTGACGGAGGACAGGGAAGCGATCCTGAACGCGATCAATCGCTTGCGATCCCACCACTCCAAAGCGCAGATCGCGGCATGGCGGGAGATGGCGGAAAGCAGCGCGTATGAGGCGCTGGCCGCCGATCTGGCGCGCCAGCATTACGATCCCGCCTATTTGAGAAGCCGGAAAACGGGCGGCGAAATCAAACAGATCGCCCTGCCAGATACGAGCCCGGAGGCGCTGGACAAGGCCGCGCGCCAGGTTATGGAGATTGCCGGCGGCTAGCCCGCCTGTTGCTGCGCCATCCGCCAGTCGAGAATATCGGCGCTGGCCTGAACGGCGATCCAGCGATACCCGCTATTGGCCCAGCCATTGATCCAGGGCGTGGTATTATCCAGCACGAAGTCGCCCGCCGTGGTCCGCACCATCAGGACGGCGTGGTGACCGGCGCTTTCCGAATAACCCATGGCCAGCGCCAGCGCGCCGCGAGGCAATCCGGCGTCAATCAGCGCCTTGCGCTTTTCCAGCGCGAAATCCTCGCAATCGCCCTCGACGCCCAGACCGAAAGTCAGCGGCATCAGCCACAGTTCGTCGACGCCATAGCGGTCTTCGTCCGCCACCCAGCGCAAACGATCATTGATGTCGCGATTGACCTGCTCCAGCAATTCGAACAGCTCCGGCGTCGCCTCGACGGTTTCACTTACCCGCGCCGCCGGCGTTTCCGCCGCCTTCACGGGCGCAGGGGACAGGCCCTTAGATTCCGGCAGGGCCAGGCCCAGCGTCATGAAGCCGGTATTTTCAGCGGCGGCGAGTGCGGCCGGCAATTCCGGCTTGAACCACGGATGGGCGGGCGGGACCGGTTGCTCAACTGCCGCGTCATGGAACTTGATTTTGGCCGTCGCGCCCGGCTTGAACCAGGGATGCTCGGCGGTCATGCCGCGCCCCTGGCCCCCCGTGGCGGTTTCCAGCGCAGGGGCGCTTTCACGCGCGCCCATTTCGGACTGGCAGATCTCCGGGCGTTTTTCGCAGAAGGTCAGCAGGCCGCGGGGCGCTTCCGCCGGACCGGCAAGCTGCATGGCGGTGGAGCCGTCCATCGTTTTGCACGCCGCCGTCATTGAAAGGCAGAGAAGCGCGGCCAGCTGGCCGAACTTCAGACCCCGGTTTGAACGCTGTACCCGCTGACGCATTGATTTCATCCCCGCTCATTGGCGGGTGATGAGATACAATACTTGGGTGAGAACTCTTTTTACTTGTGTCGCGTGTTTTTATGAAAACTCACGATACATTATTCACTGTCTATTCAGTATATTTACTGTTTAGATAGACTATAAAGTTTTGCTTTTGACGGTCGCATTCTGTTTACCATGCTGGAGTCAGGATCCGCCGGCCTCACCCGGCAAGGCCATGCCCCACTGAGCCGCATGGAAGCGCGCGGCGTCCCGGACAATAGCCTCCAGCGCCGAATGCGCGCCGGTAAAGCCCAGAGCGCGGCGAGCAAACGAGGGGTCTGCGGTCAGAACGGGCACGTCGCCGGCCCGGCGCGGCGCGATCTCGAACGGAACCGGCCGGCCCGTGACAGTTTCCACGGCGTCCAGAACCTCGCGCACTGAATGGCCGCGGCCCGATCCAAGATTACAGGCCAACGCCCTCGCGCCGCCCTCCAGAGCCGCCAGCGCCGCCAGATGCGCGGCGGCCAAATCATGTACATGGACGTAATCGCGCACGCAGGACCCGTCCGGCGTATCATAATCGCCGCCATACAGCTTCATCGGGCCGCCCCGCCCCGCCGCGGCCTTCAGGGCGTTGGGGATCAGATGGGTTTCCGGTTCGTGCTCCTCGCCGATCTCGCCGTCCGGGTCGGCGCCCGCGGCATTGAAATAGCGCAGGCAGACATACTGAACGCCATGCGCGGCGGCGAAATCATGGATCCGCCGCTCCGCGTCCCGCTTTGTCTCGCCATAGACATTCACCGGATTGCACGGATGGCGCTCGTCAATCGGAGTATACTCCGGCGCGCCATAGACCGCGGCGGTGGAAGAGAAGACCAGCTGTTTCACGCCGGAAATCCGCATGGCGTCCAGCACTGATTGCGTTCCAGCAACATTATTGTCCTGAAACGCTGCGGGCGCCTGCTCCCCATTCGCCACCTCGATACTGGCGGCGAAATGCAGGACAGCCGTGACCGCATGGCTTTGCATGACGCCGGCCAGGCGCGGCGTATCCCGGATATCGCCCTCTTCGAACGGCCCGAAGCGGATATTATGGCGGTGGCCGGTGCTAAGATTGTCGAAGACAACCGGGGTAATGCCGCCCCGCGCCAGCGCCTTGGCGGCGTGCGCGCCGACATAGCCCGCGCCTCCGGTTACCAGCACCGATGCCATATACCCCACCCGGTCCGTGTGCCTCATCATCGCCCCGCGCCGGGGCTGCGCGCAGACTAGCAAGAATCGACCCGGTCACGACCCTTAATCGGGGACAGGCCGGGAACAAAAGCGCCCGGATTTCAAAGTGAAATGCCGCGTATTCGACTAAAGTTTTCTTGAATATGGCGGCTGGAGTCCGCATTCTCCGCGCCTGCTGCAAGGCTGGGGGAGAAATCGAGTGCTGCGCCTGGTCGCGAAGACTCAGTCTGACGGCCGCTCGCCGGGGCGGGCGCGCAGTATAGCGCGGCCCTTCCCGGCATTGTTCTTGCCTCGTCATGTCTTTGAAACGGGAAAAATGGCGCCCTGTGCCGGCCGCCGCCCGGGGAAGGCCGCATGACTGAACTTCCAAAGGACTGGTCAAAGGACGGCGTGCCGAATTGGGGCGCGGCCCCGGCGCATGGATTTGTGCGTGAAACGGCCCGAAAAACGCGTCAATCGCTGGGTCTTCACACCGTCATCCTGCCGCTTGGCGACCTCGCGGCGATCCTGGCCACCGCATTCCTTTCGGTATTCGCGGTGGATTTTCTCTATGAGGGCCTGCTCGGCCTCGATTACGGGGCGGACGCGCCGGACCGGATCCAGCACCGTCTGGTGGAGCTGGCCGTCATCTCTCTTTTCGGCGTGATCCTGTTTTCCATAAATGGCGATTACCGGCGGCGCATTCCGTTCTGGCAGGAAATCAAGCACATCATCGCGATCTGCTTCTTCCTGATGCTGGTCGACGGCTTCGGCCAGTTTGCCTTCAATCGCACGATTTCGCGCGCCTGGATTCTGGTCGGGTGGACGTTGACGCCGGTCGCCTTGATCGGGATGCGCGCCATCGTGCGCGGCCAGTTGCGGCGCATGGGCTTCTGGACCGTGCCCACGGTTCTGGTCGGCTCCGACGGCGCGCTGGGATCGGCCCGATCGATTATCGAGAACGCGCCGGAGCTGGGCTATCAGATCGTTTCCGCCCTGCCGCTGAACAAACGCGGCGGGATCGGGAAACTGGCCGCAGAGCTTGGCCGCCTCTCTCCCGGTCTGGTCATCATCGCGCCCGGCCCGCAGGAGACCGAACACGCCGGCCGCCTGATCGATGAATGCAGCCGGCGGGACATTCCTTTCGCCATCGCCCCGTCTCTGGGCGCGATTCCGGTGCATGGCATGGAAATCGAATATTATTTCAGCCACGATTTCGCGCTGCTGCTGCCAAAGCAGAACCTTCAGCGCCCCGCCGCCCGCGCGCTGAAACGGTTTTTCGACATTGTCGTGGCCTGGACGATGGTGCTGTTCCTCACCCCGCTCTTCGTGGCGTTCAGCGTTCTGATCAAGCTGGATGGCGGGCCGGTCGTGTTCGGCCATGAGCGCGTGGGACGCAACGGCAAGCCGTTCGAATGCCTGAAATTCCGGACCATGGTCGCCGACGCCGACGCCCGGCTGGCGCGGCATCTGGACCGTGACCCGGACGCGCGCGCCGAATGGGAGGCAAGCTTCAAGCTGAAGCATGATCCGCGCATCACCTGGATCGGCCGTTTCCTGCGCAAGACCAGCCTGGACGAGCTGCCGCAACTCCTGAACGTAATCCGCGGGGAAATGAGCCTGGTCGGCCCGCGCCCGGTGATCCGCGAGGAGCTGGAGCGCTATTATGGCGGTGAGGCCGCGCACTATACCAAGGCGCTGCCGGGCATTACCGGCCTGTGGCAGGTAAGCGGCCGCAACGACACCACCTATGCCGAGCGCGTGCGGCTGGACGCGTGGTACGCCAAGAACTGGTCGCTGTGGGGCGATATCGTCATCCTGCTGCGCACGGTGCCTGCGGTTTTGCGCAATAGCGGCGCATATTGAACGCGATGCGCTTGCCCGATTTCCTGTTCATTGGCCCGTCCAAGGCGGGCTCCACCTGGCTGTTCGAGACGCTGCGGCGGCATCCGGGCATCTATGTCCCCCCGGCCAAGGACATCTATTTTTTCGACCGCTATTATAACCGCGGTCTGGACTGGTACGCGCGCCAGTTCGCCGGAGCGGACAACGGAGACCGCGTTATCGGCGAGTTCAGCCACGACTATCTTTATTCAAAAGACGCCGCCGGCCGCATAAGCCGCGATCTGCCGGACGTGAAGCTGATCGCCACGCCGCGAAATCCGTTCGAACGCGCGATCTCCCATTACAGATTTTCCCTGCGTAACGGCGCGAAGTTTCGTGATTTCGCGGATGGCGCGGCGCAAAACCCCGCGATCCTGACGCATAGCCTCTATGCGGACGCCCTCGAAACCTATCTGGACAAGTTTCCAGACGACCAGGTTTTCATCGCGCCTTTCGACCGCTTGAAGGCTGAACCGCAACGTTTCCTGGATGATTTATGCGGCTTTCTGGGGGTCGATCCGGGGCAGACAGACCCGGATAAAGCGCGCCGGAACAGCGCCGCCGCGGCGCGCAATCCCTGGCTTGCGCGGCAGGTTCATCGCGCCGCCAACGCTCTGAGAGATCGCGGAATGGGCGCAATCGTGGGCGCTTTGAAACGCTCGCCGGTGCGAAACGCCCTCTATAGCGAGGCAAAACAGGACGAATTGAGGCTGTCAGAGGCCGATTTCGCACATATGCAGGCGCTGTTCCTGCCCGATATCGCGGCGACGGAAGGTCTGACCGGGCTGAATCTGGACGCCTGGAAGCGCACGCGCCTGGAAGACCTAGCCCCCCGGAAAGACTGACAGGGCGCGCAGCACGCCCGTTTTTGCCTCATCCGCCAGCTTTTTACGCCGATCCGCATCGACAGGCGCATCAAACGCGCCATGCAGCGCCGCCAATATGGCGTCCGGATCCGACAAATCCCCGGCGCAAAGGCTGTCCGGGCGCCCGGTTTGAGCGAAAAACGCTTCTAGCTTCGGGTCCCAGCCAAGCCCGACTTGCGGAATTCCATATGAGAAACTGACGATATTGGCGTGCAGGCGGTGGGCGATGACCCCGTCAAAACCGGCGATCCGTCCGGCCAGACCAACCGGATCAGCGGCGCGGGGGGCAAGGGTGACGCGGCCCTTCATTCCGAATTCGGCGGCCAGCGCGGCCGCAAGCCGTTCATCCTCCCCCGCGCCGTTGGTGAACAGCACGGCCTCGTAACCGGCCTCCGACAATCTGCGCGCCAGAACACCGTAACGGCGTGCGAATTCGGCGTCCGGCACGCTGATTTTCGCGCCGTGGGTTCTCAAGGCGGCCGGGTGGGTGACGCCCAGCCCGATACGCGGCCGGCCTTGACCAAGCTTGGCAGCGGAACCGAAAAGGTCAGCCGCGGCAAAAGCCGGGTCCGGGAAAACCTCTATCGGAGGCGGAGAAACACCCATCTCCGCGAAATGGCGGATCAGGTTTTCCCGGGAGGCGTCGTCGCGCACGGAAACGAAGGCCAGTTCGCCGGTCAGCATGTCTTCGAAAAGATGCCGCGCTGCGGGGCTCCACCTTGCCGACACGCCGACGCCGTGAAGGGCGACCGGCGCGCCGGCCTGGCGCGCCTCATCGTATAAGGCATTCAGTTTCAACGGAAAATTCAGGCTGGAATCGGCCAGAAGCTGCCCGCCGCCGATCAGCACGCCGCCGGAACAGGCCAGGCTTTCCCGCCATGTCGGGCGCAATTTCAGACGGAGAGCGGGCTCCAGCGCCGCACGGGCGGTGAGATTGGCGGCGGGGCGCGGCAGACGCTCCAGAATGCCGAGCGCTGCGGCGCGCAGGCCGGGCCGTTTGGGAGCGGCAAAGCCCTGACGGCCTGCAATATCCAGCCAGCGTAGCGACTCCATCCCACCCTGCGCGGCAATGCGGGTGATGCATTCTGCGATCAGGCCGTCGCCCAGATTGGGGCTGTACATGACCGCGGCCAGAACCGGCATCATCTTGCTCCCTCTAGGCTTTTTCCGGCCGCGGCGGCTGGCACAGCCAACCAAGCGCGGCATAGAAAATCCACGCGGTCGATGGCGAGGATATGGAGTAGCCAGCCACCATGCCCGCCGAGACCAGATAGACAAGCTGCACCCGGGCGTGGAAATCGATGGCTATCAACGACCGGTCCGCGCCCGCATAGCCTTTGCGAAGGAACACTGCGCGCATAAAGAAGACGAAGATCAACCCGACCCCGATCAGACCGTAGTCGGAGGTCAGCTGCAGGATGATATTATGGGCGTGCTGGCCCACGGGCAGCGCCCCGATCCAGTAGAATTCATCCAGAAAGACCGCGCTTTCCCGCACCGCCACAAGGCCCGGAACGATTGTATGCGTTTCCAGCTGATAGGCCTGAACGGCGCCGGGACCGAGACCTAGAAGCGGGCTTTGCGCGATCAGTTGCAGGGTCCGCGAAAAGATCGCCACGCGGCGCTGCATGTTCACGTCCTGCCCGGCGAGGAGATCGCCGATGCGGTCGGAATAGAGGGTAAAAAAGGCTGCCGCGGCGATGATCGCCACCACGCCGAGCGCGTATTTCATATAGGCGCGAACACGTTCGGACATGGTGAAGCTGCGCTCGAAGAAAACGATATAGGCGAGCGCGGCGATCACTCCGAAAAAATATCCCGTGGAGCGGCTGGCCACCAGCGCGGCGAAAAGCAGGATGACAACCAAAAGAGAGACGACCCGCCCCAGCCCGAAAACGCGGAAACGCGGGCTGGAAAACATCGCCCCCAGCGCCAGCAGAAAAACCGCGCCGATACTGCCCGCGAAGGGGTTCTTGGTTTCCAGAAAACCGACAATCCAGCGGCCGGTGGCGGTCTGGATGGATCCGAAATCGAATTGCTGCGCGCTGAAGGGCTGGGTCAGAAACGAGGCGAAACTGATGGCGCAGATAGCCGCGCCGGTAATAATCCCGGCCTTGAACAGGGCGCGGAGATCTTCCGCCTGCAGGCGTATGGCGGAAAACATCAATGAGAAAACAAGCAGGTAAAGAAGCCGCGCGTCCGTCGCCACCAGATCCACCAGCGCCGCCGGGGCGAAGCCGGGCCGGATATGCAGCGCAATGTTGAATACGAGATAGGCGATAATGATCAGCAGGAAGACCTGGTTCTTCGCAATCGCCGGGTTCAGGCCGCGCCGGGCAAACAGGTACAGGCCGAACAGGATCAAGGCGGCCGGCGCCAGATAAGGCTGCCATTGCTGCATGTGGGCGAAAGCGAAGAGATAGCTCATCGCGCCGCTACCGTTTTCGCGCCACGACAAACAGGCTTTGCCCCAGGGCGGGCGGGACCAGCGCGTTATAGAGACGCCAGAAGCGGGCCAGAAGCAGGTTGCCGCCATGATAGGCGGGCGGGCCGGTATGGATGAAACTCAAATTCTCGAAATCGTCCGCCGGGAAATACCGGGACACCGCGCCCACGGTGTTGAGGCGGTAGCGGGTCGGGAAGACGTCCTCCCCCCGCCGGCCGCCCGTATCCAGTCCGCGCAGCATGCGGGCGTGGAACCGGTTGGGGATCAGCCGGGCGCCAATGCCGACATAGCCCCATTTGTTCGGGGTCCAGGCGAAGAACACGCCGCCCGGTTTCAGGACCCTGGCAATCTCCGCCGCCGCGGCCGCTGGATTGTCGACATGCTCCAGAACTGCCCATGAGGTTATGATGTCGAAATGCGCGTCCGGGAAGGGCAACGGCGCATCAGGTTCGATCACCACGGCTTCATCGATCAGGGGATTGTCCCGGACGGCGGGGTCGATATCGCAACCGGTCAGCCGCGCGCACCGGCCCTTCAGCGTGGTCAGCGCGCGCTTGTAGCCGGTTTCCAGTTCCGCCCATTTTCCGCGCCCCGCCCCGTAATCCAGCACGTTCATCTCCGGGCGCAGAACGGAATGAATGAGGGTGAAGAACAGGACCCGATGGTCGTTGCGCGCAAAACCGGAAAGCCGGCTTTCCGGGTAGAGCGTTTCCAGTACGCGCTTCGCCTTCGGATTCATGACATCCGCCCCAGTCCGAGAAGCGACGTGGCGACGCGGTGTGTGCGCGCGCCTTCCATCAGCAGCCAGATGTTCCAGACCACGGCGCCCAGCGAGACCGTCGCCGCCGCGCCCAGCGGCCCCGCCCAGAGCGCGGCGGGAATGAGGGCGGCGAGCGTGGCCACATTGGTGACGGCGATCACCTTGAGATAGGTCCGCTCATGCCCGCTGATCTCCATCATCAAAACATTGATGCCGGACAGCGCACTGACGAGGTATCCCGCGCTCAGCACGATCAGGAGGGGGGCCTCCGCCCGGAAGGCGTCGCCGAACAGCCCCATAAGCGGCGCGGCAAAAAGAATGATGACTATGAAGAGAGCCCCGGTCATGGCAGCGCTGGCGCTGACCGTCAGGCGGGCGATGCGCCGCGCCTGGTCAAGCCGGCCCGCATGGAAATGCCGCGTCAGCATCGGCCCGGCCACAAGGCTGGACGCCATCAGCGCCAGACCCAGCAGCGTGGCGATCTTCAACGCCGTGAAATAGGCCGCAACGGCGGACGGCGAGAGCGCCAGACCCAGCAGGACCACGGAGAAATACGGCGTTCCGAAATTCACCACGGACGCCCCCCACAGACCCAGCGAGGCGCGCCGCCATTCCGCGGCTTCATACGCCGCCGGGCGCTTCAGCAACGCCGCCGGGCGGGTAGCGGGATGAAACCCGGCCTGCGTTAAGGTCACAGCGGCCAGAACGCCGCCGGTAATCCACAACCCGGACGCCGCATCCAGCAGAGGGGTCAGGCCCAGAGCGGCGCCGGAGGCGGCGGCGATAACGCCGAGCCGCCAGAAAATATCGCGGGGGGCGAGCGCCAGAGTCATCCCGCCAAATGCGCGCAGGACATGCGCCTGATATTCCGCCCAGCCCAGAGCCAGAGTCAGCGCGCCCGCCGCGGCCAGCCAGGTCCGGCTTTCCGGCGCCGGCCAGAATAAACCCGAGACGGCCGCGCCCGCTCCAAGCAAGCCGCACCCTATAAAAACCGTGACGTATCCCGCGCGAAGAATTCCGGCGAGCCGGGCGTGGTCCTCCGCCTCCGCGTAGACCGGCGCGAAACGCAGGACCAGCATGCGCTGACCGAAACTGCCCAGGACCGCCAGCACGGTTGCGAGCGAGAATGCAAACCCGAAACGCCCGAAATCCGCCGGACTCATGGCCCGGGCGAGGGTCAGGAACATCAGGAAGGAAAGTCCGGCGGCGGCGATTTTAATGATCAGCGCCGCCGCGCCGCCGCGCGCAAGCCGCAAAAGCGTTTCGTCATTGGCCATCCGGGTCATCCGGGCCCGCATGCCGGCGGGACCGGTCATCCGGAAAGCTCCACGCCGAGATCGGTCAGCGCCCCGGCCACGCCCTGCCGGAAATGCGTCTCGTCGAACTGGCGCGCATGCGATTGCAGGACGGCAGGGTCCAGCGAATCCAGCCCCTCCCGCTCGAACGTCTCAATCGCGCCGATCAGGCCCTCGACAGACGGATCGCCATAGAGAAGTCCGGTTTCGCGATCCCGGACCGTATCCAGAACCCCGCCCCGGCCATAGGCGATCACCGGACGGCCCGAGGCCATGGCCTCCACAGGCACGATTCCGAAATCCTCCTCGCCCGGGAAGACCAGGGCGCGGCATCGCGCCAGGCGGTCTTTCAGCGTTTCGAAAGACGCCTTTCCGAGAAATTCCACTGTCGGCCCCGCCTTTCGCGCCAGCGCGCCGCGCGCGCCATCCGGCCCGCCGATGACGACGAGCTTTTTCTTCATGCGGGTGAACGCCTCCACCGCGATGTCCGGACGCTTATAGGGGGCCAGCTCCCCGGCCCAGAGATAGAAATCGCCGCGTTCCTCCGCCGCAACGGGCGCGAAATCGTCCACCGCGACCGGCGGATGCACGATGTCCGAGCCGCGGCGCCAGTATTTCTCGATCCGGGCGGCGACATGGCGGGAATTGGCGAGGAAGCGGTCGACCCGCGCGGCCGAGGTTACATCCCATTGCCGCAACCGGTGAGCCAGCATCGGCATCGCAAGACGCGCCGGAAGCGAGGCCTCTTTCCGGTAGAGATGACGCTGATCCCAGATATAACGCATGGGGCTGTGGCAGTAGCACAGATGCGGCGCGTCCGGCGGCGGTATGACGCCCTTGGCCGGGCCCGCTTCGCTGGAGATGACAAGATCGTAGCCGGTTAGGTCCAGCCCCTCCAGCGCGGCCGGCATGAAGGGCAGGTAATTGCGATAGAGGCGCCGCGCGAAGGGCAGGCGGGAAATGCCGGTGGTCCGGATGACGCGTCCGTTCAACAGCGGGCTGATCCGCGCCGGGTCGTGCACGTGAGTGAAAATATCGGCGTCCGGAAACATGCGGCAGAGCGCTTCCAGAACCTTCTCTCCGCCGCGCATGCCGACGAGCCAGTAATGAACCAAGGCGACCCGCATGCCGCGCTCCCCGCTCGCACTCGAAGAAAACCCCTGTGCAGAGCCTCGACCATACAGCTTAAGGCTCTGTTGCCGCTTTCTTTTTCTTTAAAGCAGGACCGGCGCCACCGGGACAGGCGAACGGCGGCGGCCAAGATGACCGCCGCCGTTGCAGGCATTTTTTACAAACCTATTTCCGGGGGTCAGGCCCCGAACAGGAAGTCGCTGTTATCGATATCGCCCTGATCGACATTGACCAGGCGCAGCATCTCGCCGTCATCGCCAAAGCCGGTGATGATGGTGACATTGTTGTTCTGGCTGATCGTGAGTTCGCTGACATCGCTGACCGCGAAAGCCGTCAGGTCGATCACGTCCACGCCATCCTCGAAATCGGCAATCGTGTCGCGGCCGCCGCTGATCCCGATGACGAAGGTGTCGGCGCCTTCCAGACCGCGCAGGACGTCATTTCCAGCACCGCCGTCCAGAACGTCATCGCCTTCGCGCGCGATCAGCTTGTCGTCCCCGTCGCCGCCGGACAGCGTGTCATTGCCGTCAAACCCGACCAGGACATCGTCGCCGCCAAGGCCTTCGAGAACCGAATCCAGCCCGTTGTCGCCGTGAATGGTGTCGTTGAACTCGGAGCCGGTGATGTTTTCGACATTCCGCACCAGGTCCCCTTCGGCGTCGCCGCCGACCTGTTCACCGCCCCGCCACAGGCGAACATCCACGCCCGCGGAGGAATTGGAGTAATCGGCGGTATCGACCCCGTCACGGCCATTGATGATGTCCGATCCGGCGCCGCCCTGAAGGAAATCATTGCCTTCATCGCCGATAAGCCGGTCTTCACCGTCGCCGCCATAAAGAGTGTCGTCGCCATCATACCCGACCAGGTAATCGTCGCCGCCGCGGCCATCGAGCCTGACATCCTTGCCGTCATCGCCGCGGATCAGGTCGTCAAACTCCGACCCGATAACGCCTTCCATGGTGCGCAGAATGTCGCCTTCAGCGTCGCCGCCCAGCTGGTTGCCGCGATAGAGGCGAACATCGACGGCCTCGTCGGAGTCCGAATAATCGACCGTATCGAAGCCGTGATCGCCCTTCAGGATGTCGGCCCCGGCGCCGCCGCTGATCAGGTCATCGCCGTTGCGGCCAACGATGACGTCATCGCCCGCGCCGCCGCTCAGCGTGTCATTGCCGGCGTTGCCGTTGATGAAGTCGTCGCCGCCAAGGCCGTCGATGACATCATCCGATTCGTCACCGACCAGGTGATCGTCGCCCTCTGTCGCCACGGGGCCGTCGCCCGTATTCACGGTCTGGTCCGCAAAGACCAGCGTTTCGATGTCCGTGAAGGTGTCGGAGCCGTCATCACCGTCCGCAGCGTTGTTGTCCGTGATCGTGCCGGCTTCGAAATCGATCGTGTAATCGGCGCGGTTGCCGGTGAACACGACCTGGTCGTTGCCGTCGCCGCCGATGAAGGAATCGTCGCCCGCGCCGCCGCGCAGGGAGTCGTTGCCGTCGCCGCCGTTCAGAACGTCATTGCCGTCATAGGTGCGCAGCGCGTCATTACCCGCCCCGCCTTCCAGCACGGAGTCGATGCCGTTATCGCCCTGCAACACGTCATTGAAGTCAGAGCCGATGATGTTCTCGACATTGCGCAGCAGGTCGCCTTCCGCGTCCCCGCCGGTCTGGGTGGTGGCGCGGAACAGGCGCACATCAACCGCGGCCGATGAGCTGGCGTAGCTGACCGTGTCGGACCCGCCGCCGCCATTGATGTTGTCGGCGCCCGCGCCGCCCTCAATGAAGTCGTCGCCCAGCCGACCAACGATGCGGTCATCCCCGGCGCCGCCATAGAGGTTATCGTTGCCGTCATAACCGGTCAGCAGGTCGTCGCCGCCCAGGCCGTCCAGCGTGACGTCCATGCCGTTATCGCCCTGTAGCACGTCATTGAAGGACGAGCCGATCACCAGGTCGAAATTGCGGATCACGTCGCCCTCGGCATCGCCGCCGGTCTGCTCGCCGCCGCGCCACAGGCGCACATCAACCGCGGAGGCGGAGGCCGCGTAGCTGAGGCCGTTGAAGCCGCCCTGACCGTTCAGGAAGTCCGCCCCGTCGCTGCCGAAGACATAGTCGTCGCCGTCGCCCGCCAGGATGGAATCGTCGCCCGCGCCGCCCTGAAGCAGGTCGTTATTGGCGCTGCCGACGAACTGGTTGCCATCCAGATTGCCGGTGCCTTCCTCGATATAGATCTGGGCGGTGTTGTCGCTGCCGCCGATCGAGGCGTCGAATACGTTGTCATTGATATCCGTGCCCGGTTCGCGCGCCCGCAGCGCCGTGGCAAAGCGGGTGGTGAAGCCGGTAAACAGGTTGCCGGAAATCGTGGAATCCGCCGCATCAATGGTGACCAGCGTGTTGCCCTGTTCCTGATCGCTGCTGTTCGTGCCGCCGGCCGTGCCGGAGACCGTGTTGTCAGTGAAGATGATGTTCGACGAATTCTGGCCGTTTCCGCCAATGGTCACCAGCTGGCGCGGCACGTTATTGCCGGGCGTAAACTGATCGCCAAAGCCATAGCCCCCCGGCTCCGACCCTTCAAAGGTCTGGCCGGTGAACTCGTTGCCCGTGATCGTGACATTGGTGACAGTAGCGCTGTATTCCGACAGCAGGCCGGCGTCGCCGCGGGCCTCGATCACATTGCCCTCAATCAGGATATTGTCGTGGTCGCCCTGGAGATAGACCGCGGCGTTCTCGATCGCGCCATTGCCGTTATTGCCGAGGATGGTGAAGCCTTGGCCGTCGCCGCCGATCACCACGTCATCAACATTCGGATCTATCTCGATCGCGCCTAGGGCGCCGCCCTGACCGTTGATGATGGTTGAACCCGCGCCGTCGCTGGAGACAAGCGTCAGCGACTTGGTGATGACCACGTCCTCGTCATACGTGCCGGGCCCGACGATGATGGTGTCACCGGCCGCCGCCGCGTCGACCGCCGCCTGGATGGACATGCCCTCCAGCACGATGAAGGTCGAAGAGCCGGTATTGGCCACTTTCAGGGCCTCAATGCTGTCCAGCGAATCCGTGCCGTCGGGGCCTGTGATGTCGCCGGAGACTGCGCCGCCGGCAACCGTCAGGCCGGACAGGTCGAAATCAGCCATGTTGAACGGCGCGCCGCCATTATCAGCCAGCACCGCGGTGTCGTTGCCTGCGCCGCCGAACAGATTGTCATTGTCCGCGCCGCCGTTCAGGACGTCGTCGCCGAGGCCGCCATACAGCCCGTCCGCGCCTGCCCCGCCATATAGCGCATCATTCCCCTCTCCATCGGCGAACTCGCCGCCCGGCTTGTTACCGCCGAACAGGCGGTCGTCGCCATCTTGGCCGTACAGGGTGTCGTTGCCGTCCTTGCCGTGCAGGGAGTCGTTGCCGGACGTCCCGGTGATGGTGCTGTCGACAACGTCCTGACCGGTTTTTTCGCCCTGGATTTCGGTATGGACGCCGGAGGTGTCGGGGAAAATGATCCCGAATACGGACGCGTCGAGGTCAGCGTCCTCAAAGCCGTCGAGATTGAAGAGCGGGCCCCAGTTGCTTTCCGCCGCGCTGAGATCCAGCCCGGAGATGGACAGGCCGTCGATTTCGCTGAAATTGAAGAAGGCGATCGGGTTCTTGTGGTATTCGCCCGTCACGGTGACATCGGTCAGCGTAATGTTGCCGATATCCGGCGCATCGGCGCCCACCGGGTTTGCATTCCCCTCATTGACGATGAAGCCAATGATCTCGATCGCGTTGTCCGGACGCCCGGCCGGGCCGGCCACGCCGTCGGTCCCCTCGAACGTGACGTTGTCGAAGGTGGCGTCGCCGCTGAAGCCGAACAGCTTGATGTGGGCGGTGTTGCCCGAACCGGTTCCGTTGCCCGCGAACGTGGCGTTCATGACGACGAGCGCCGCCATGGTCGGCGTGCCGACCGGGTTGCCGTCGTCGCTGGCGTAGATGCCGCGGTTCGTGAACCCGTCAATCGCGCCGTTGGTGAAGCTGAGCGTGCCGACATTGGCGCCTTCCGCGACATCGATGCCGATGCCGGCCGAACCATTGCCGTCCAGATTGATGCCGTCGAAGCTGATGTCGCCATCGACGCCCGCGGTAATGGTGACCGCCGTGCCGGAGGCCGGTTCGATCGACACGCCGCCCGAGCCAATGAGGGTGAGCGCCTTGTCGATTGTCAGGTTTTCAGCATAGACGCCATCCTCGATCTGGATCGTGTCGCCGTCGGACGCCGCGTCGATGGCGGCCTGTATGGACATGCCATTGGCGACGATGAAGGTCGTACCGGTTTCGGCGTCGACATCGCCCGGCGTGGCGTCAGTGGTGATGACCGAGGCGTGGGCGACATTGTCGGACGCGCCATTGGTCAGGCTGGTGGCAAAGGCGGCCGCCTCTGCCTGATCGCCGAAGAAGAAGGTGAAGTCGTCGCTGCGGCCGTCGATTCCGTCGCGCCACTCGCTGTTCTCAACCTTGAAAACCGTGCCCGGGAAGATGCCGGAGAGGTCGATGTCCTCGACCGCGGTTCCGTTCTCCTCATCGGCGTAAATGCCGATCGCTTCGGTTGCGCTGTAGGAGCCGGAGAAGGTGACGTTATTGGTGCCGCCCTCCCAGACATTGCCGGCGGAATAGAGCCCGATCGAGCCCCAGTTATTGCCGGTGGTCGTAATGTCGGTCAGCGTGATGCCCGTGGAGTCGCTGAGCGCGATGCCCACGCCCGACGTGCCTTGGCCATCGGCCGTCACGTTGGTGAGAGAGGAATCGTCGACGCCGTTGAAGTCGATCTCGCTGCGGCCCGCGCCCTGCACCGTGACGTCTTCCATCGAGAATCCGATCAACGCGTCGGTCGGGTCGCCGCTATCATCGGCCTGAACCTTCACGCCGTAATGGGTGGTGTTGCTGGCGTCGACGGTCAGGTCCTCGATCGAGGCGTTGTCGCCGGTGACCAGGATGCCCCAGGACCCGGAATGGGTCTCGATCGTGGTCGCGCCCTCGCCCGACCCCAGAAGGGCGACGCCCTTGTCCAGGGTAAGCTGCGAAGTCAGCGTGTACGTGCCCGGTCCCAGAACAACGGAGTCGCCGTCAGAGGCGGCGTCGATGGCGTCCTGAATGCTGCCGAATGTCGTAACGCCGGAATCGGTGACCAGATGGATCTCCCCGTCCATCGGATTGGCGCCATTGCGCGACAGGTCCAGCAGAGACGGATCGATGCCGTGGGCGATGTCCCAGGCGATGGCCTGTCCGAAGGCTTCGTTATTGGACGACCCGCTGAAATACGGGCGGTCGCCCCATTCCTGCCCGTCCGCGCTGCGCGGTTCGGCGACCAGGTCCCCGACATCGTCGCCGGTTACGTCAACATTGTTGGCCGGGTTGCTGGACGAGCTCTCGAAACGATCCTCGATCGCGCCATTCAGCAGATTGCCCAGAATATTGTCGTGATAGGACTGTCCCGGGGCCGGTTCGCCGCCGCGGTCCTTGGCGATATCGAGGATCGGCTCGCCGCCGGCCTGCAGGTAATCCAGATAGGCTTCCGCGAGCGCGACGAATATCAGGTTCACGGCCAGCGCCAACTCGCCAGCCGTGCCGCCATCTTCTGGCAGGCTAGAAAGGATGTGCGCATACTCGGGGAACTGCGCCAGTACGGAATCAAAATCGGCGCTGCTCGTATCAACTACAGTTTCATCCTGATAGTTGCCGCCGGCGCCCGCAATCGCCGGGAACGTGACATACGCCGCGTCAAGTTCCTGCCAGACGTCGATGAAGTCCTGTGCCGTCGTGAAAGCCATGTTTTTGATCCCCCCAATGCGCCCAAAGGCGCGCCGCGCGCGAATTACTTCACGCGCAGCTGTTGACAATTAAAGCGAATCAGCCCCCCAAACGATAAAAGAGTCAATACTTTGTTAATTGTTTTTTTACGACATTTTTTAAGTCGCGGTTTTTTCTGATAAAATTTCATCTTCTGGCACAGGTGCGCCCGTTCAGATCTGCAATAAAGCGGGGGTAGGAATTTTTTTCCACATTCCGGGCATGCGCCTGAAAACTCTTGCTCCAAGCTCTCACCGGACGCTTTATTTAAGCCGAGAAAAGCAAAACTTGACCCAGATCCTTGAAAGCCGGGCGCGGACCGGCGCCCGGCTGCAAGTCAATTTTCGTAATATTTAGAGTAGTATTTGTAATAGGATCCGCCATAGCCGGATCCGTATCCGTAACGGCCCTCCGCCGACAGGTTGACCTGAGTCAGGGCCGCTCCCGCGACCGGCGCATCCACGTGGGCCAGCGCGTCCAGAGCCGCCTTGACCACGGCGCGCGGCGTCTTGCGCCAGCGGGCAAGAAGCACCACCGCGTCCACCGCCGTGGACAGGATGCGGGTTTCTGCAACCGCCATGGCGGGCGCGGTGTCCAGAATTACAAATTCGTACCGCTCCCGGACCGCCTGCAGGAGTTCGCGCATGTCGCGCCGCCCGAAAACATCGGACGCGCTGCGGTCTTCCCCGGTCAGGGGCAGGATATCCAGCCCCGAAGCCTGTTCGCGCGTAATGGCGTCATCCAGTGTTGCGCGGCCGTCCAGAACCTCCAGCAGCCCAGCCCGCGGCGTAAGCCCCGCGGTGCGCGTCAGCATGGAGCGGCGAAGATCGGCGTCGATGACAAGGGTGCGCGAGCCCAGCTTGGCGGACACCCGGCCCAGAGCCAGGCTGGTCGCGGTCTTGCCTTCGCGCGGCACGGCGGAGGTGATGGCGACCACCTTCACATCCCCATGTCCACGCCCGAACAGCACGGCCGCCCGCAAGGCGCGTAGCGATTCCGCATAGCTGGACAGGGGCTTGTCGAGCGCATAGCCCGCCGCGTTATCGCGGGAGGCATAGGCCCGCGGCACGCCCGGAATCAGCGCCAGGGCCGGCAAGCCCAGCTCCCGCTCCATATCTGCCTTGGTCGCCAGACCCTGATCGAAGGTTTCGGCCACGAAAACCGCGCCCGAGCCCGCGACCAGCGCCAGAATCAAGCCCAGCGCCAGGTTCATCGGCAGGTTCGGCGCGCTGGCTTCGGCCGGGATGCTGGCGCGCGAAATGATGCGGGCGTCGGCCTCCTGCAGGGATTGTTGCTCGCTGGTCTGGCGGAACCGGGTGAGGAAGGATTCGTAGAGCGCGCGGCTGGCTTCGGCGTCGCGTTCCAGCTCCCGCAGGCGGACCAGCTCTGAATTGTTCTGGACCATTTCACCGCGAAGCCGGCCAATGCTGCCCTCCATGGAGGCCACGCGCTGGCGGGCGACATCCACTTCATTGCTGAGAGAGGTGACGATGCGCTCCGCCTCGCGCTCGATCTCGGCCTCGATATCGGCCAGCTCGCGCCGGACTTTCAGCATTTCAGGGTGGCGTTCGCCATAGCGGCTGGAAAGCTCCGCCTGACGGCGCACCACCTCGGCGCGCTGGGACCGCAATTCGCGAATGACGTCGGAGCTGAGGGCCTCCGAGATTTCCTGATTGCTGCCGCCCGACGAAACCAGATTGCGCACCGCGCCCAGCCGCGCCTGTTTCTCGGCCAGATCGGCGCGCTGCAGGATAATCTGGGCGTTGAGGTCGGCCACCTGGCGTTCCGTCAATGTCTCGCCTTCGGCGTTCAGGAGACCGGCTTCGGCGCGATAGGTTTCCACCGCCTGCTCCCGCGCATTCACTTCCTCGCGCAGATCGGCAAGACGCCCCTCCAGCCACTCATTTGCGGTGCGCGTTGCGTCGAATTTCGCTTCGAGCTGCTCCACGAGATATTTATCGGCATAAGCGTTGGCGATAGCCGCCGCCTTTTGCGGCGACTCCGATGTCGCCGCCACGTCGATGACAAAGGTCAGGCCTTCGCGGCGGACCGATAGCGCGCGCTGCAGGCTTTCAATTGTCTCCGCGCGGTGCAGATCCGCTTCATCCGCCGGCGAGAGAGAACGTGACGGACCGCCCGGCGATATTGCGGCGAACAGGCCGCCGAAGAATCCCCCCACGGCGCCCGCCGCGCGCGCCACGCCTTCCGGGTCGCGCAGCGCCGGGTTGAATTCCGGATCGGCCATCAGGTTCAGCTCATCAATGACCCGGTTTGCCAGCGCGCGCGAACGCAGAATCTCGACCTCCGTATCGACGACCGCCGAGTCTGGCGGCAGGCCGGACACAACGGCTTGCAGGTCAACGACTTCGCGGTCGCGCGGATCGAGCATGACCTGTGCGCTGGCGGTATATTGCGGCGTCATCTGGAAGGTGACGACGATGATGGCGAGAAGCACCAGCGCGGCGATCGCGAAGAACAGGGCCAGGCGGCGGCGAAAGGCGAGCCACAAACCCCGGAGATCGAATATCTCTCCCGACGCGTCAGGCGCAGGCCGGCTTCGCGCGGGGCGGTCCAGCCGGTCGAAAGGTTTGAACTCGTTCATCGTCTAAGGGTCTTGTTCCGTTCGGCGGGCGCGCCTCCGCCAGATGCAAAAAAGGCGCCCGGCACGGTCTAGCGCGCCAGGGTCAGCTCAACCCCGATGCGGTTTGTCGCGTAGTCCTGGCCCTGGAACGCGCCGCTGCTGTCCAGCTCCATATACTGGTAATAAGGGCTCAGGCCGACGCTCCGGTTGATCATCCAGGTCGCTTCGAGACCCGCGCCGGTGCGCTCGTCATTGCGGTCGATCCCCTCATAATCGTCGTCGGAATAGGTCAGTTCGGCCGACAGGATCAGATTGCGCAGCAATTCGTGGTCGATCCGCGCGCTGGCCGCGGAAGAGACATAGGCGGGGGAGCCGGCCACGCCGGAATCCTCGACATCGCGCGCCGCGGTGAAGCCTATGGTGGTCAGCTGAGAGGGAAACCACTCGACCCCGGCGCGGACATCAAACCCGTCAACGGAATCAAAGGCGGGGTCGTCGAATTCCTGTTCGAACCAGCCGATCGCCACCTCGCCCCGCATGACGCGCGTGATGTCGAAATTCGCGCCGGCCAGGATCTCCACGCCGTCAGAATCGCGCGTGATCGGCGTGACCGGCGGTTCGCGGTCATAGTCGCGGGTATTGAACGCCGCCTCGGCGAACAGCGCCGTGGCCGGGCTTATGGCATAGTCGCCGCGCGCGGAAACATCGATCTGGTCGCGATCACGGTCATCCTGTTCCAGAACCGCGCCGCCAGGGGTGACGCCGTCCTCGAAATCAAAGGCGCGCCAGTCCAGCCGCGTGGAAAGCGCCAGCCGGTTAAACGCCGTCGAGGCCGTACCGTAGAGATTGGCGACCTCATACTCGATCGGCTCCACCGCGGTGGCCGGCGACGCGGAGGACGTGCGCGATTCATGGTCTGACAGATAGGAGGCCCCGCCTCCGATTTCCGTCTCGCTGGCGAAATCCAGAACGCCGTCCGCGCCGATATAGCCGCCGAACGTATCTTCGTCGCTGTCCTCGAAGACGGTGCGATGTTTCACCCAGGCCGAAACGGCCAGTTCATGCCGGGACCATCCGGATTCAACCGAAACTTCCGGCCGCAGGATCAGGATGCCGCTTTCCGCCTCGTTCGCGTCCGTGGCGTAGATATTGTCGTCATATTCCAGCCCGGCCGTCAGCGAGGGGTAGATGGTCAGGCCGCCGGACCGCACGCCCACAGCGTCATATTCCGGACGCGCGCGCTCCTGCACGCTGACATTTCGGTCCCGCTCAAATGCGCCAGAGCCCTGGGCCACGGCCTGCCCGGCGGGCGTCAAAAGGGCGGCTGCCGCGACCAGGGCGGCGCAAGGGGTCATACTGGCTGTCATGATTCCACACTCATTCCGTTGGAAGCCGCGCGCCGCGATCAAGCAGGCAGGCGGTCTCTAGCCGCCCGTGTCGTAGTCTGATCCGCCATCGCCGCCGCCGGGCGGGGGCGGCGTGGGCGCGCCGCCATCGCCGCCGCCCGCGCCCGTCGCCACTTCGCCGGTCGCCTGGATCTGCGCGCGGACAAGCTCGACCGCCTGATCGGCGGCGGAGCCTTCGATCAGCGCCTCCTGAACCAACGCCAGCGCCTCCAGCGCCTCGTCCGCCGTTGCGCCGGACAACGCCAGCACCCGGTTGATCTCGGCCGCGATCTGTTCGGGCGTGGACGTTTCCGGCATCGCCGCCATGGCGTCGATGATCTCGGTCGCCAGCGACGCCGGGTCGACCTGCATCATGGCCGCCAGGCTGGCCGCGCCCGCAGGGGATACAGCCATGGCCGGCGTCAGAGCCAGACAGAGTCCGGTGAGAACAGTTTTTCGGAACATGCGTCCCTCCCCCGAAAAATAACCTGCAAATGCTGCAAGTTAATAAATTCTAAAGCACGCTAGTGTCTTGGAGCGACTGGCTCAAGACAAGAATTCGCCGGCTAGTTTGAATTTTTGGTGGCGCCGCGACTCTGTCACGACAAATTCTCGCAAGAGAATCTGGATGAAAGCGGCCGATTACAGGGATCAGAAAAAGCGTTCCGGAATGCGAATTGTGTCGCCTGGCTGTATCCGCGTTTCGGGGGTCAGCTGATACTCACGTTCGCCGTCGGCCCCGCCGCGTTTTATGAAAACCCGCTTGGAATCAGCGCGGTAGGAGAACCCCTCGGCGGTCGCCACGGCATTCAGCACCGTCAGGCCCTCGCGATAGGGGTACTCGCCCGGCGTGTTGACTTCGCCGAGGATGAAATAGGGCCGGTAATTAAGAACCTCGACGCTCACCCGCGGATCATTGAGATAGCCATTGGCGAGTTTCTGTTCGACCGCTTCCTGGAACTGGGCAAGCGTCAGTCCTTCCGCCTCCACATCGCCGATCAGGGGAAGGGCGACGGTTCCCGCGCCTCCGACCATGAATTCGCCCGACAATTCTTCTTCGTCGAAAACGATCAGGCGCAGCTCGTCCCCCGCGCCAAGCCGATAGCGGACCTCGTCGCGGGTTGCGCCGGAATCGGCTCCGGGCTGGGCGGAGGGCGTCGTCGCGCAGGCCGCGATGACAGCCGCCGCAAAAGTGGCCGCCAGAAGTTTCAACATGAATTTCATGACGTTCGCCCCGTTTCCGTTCCCGGCGCACCTTAGCCGCCTCTGTATTGCAAGCTCAAGACTGATCAAGGCCCGGAGAAACGGCTTGAATGATTTCTACGGAATCTGATTCCAGCCGGGCGGCGGTCAGGCGGCCCGTTATATAGGCGCCGGTGTCCAGCGACAGCCGGCGGTGGTCGCGATAGGCGGTTTCATGCGGCGTATGACCATGAACCACGACCTTTTCCAGCGGCCGGTCATCGTCCAGAAAATCGTTGCGGATCCATAAAAGATCGTCTTCCGCCTGTTCATTCAGCGGCGCGCCGGGCCGCACCCCGGCATGCACGAAGAAATAACCGCCCAGCGCCTCGCTGAGAGTCAGCGCTTCGCAGAACCGCCGGTGAGCGTCGGGAAACGCCTCGCGGAATTGCGCCTGGGTTTCCTCCCAGACGTCCGGTTCGTCGCGGAGCGGGGCGGACACGCCGTAGGATTGCAGGGTTTCGGCGCCGCCGAACTGCGCCCATTGCGGTCCCCAGCGCGCATCATCGAGAAATCCCAGCAAGGCCGCTTCGTGATTGCCCTTCAGGAACACCGCGTTGCGCGCACGGGACAGGGCGATCAGCCGGTCGATCACGGCCCGGGAATCGGGGCCCCGGTCGACATAATCGCCCAGGAAAATATAGCGGCGCGTCTCAGGCGGCTCTTCCCGCGCCTCGATCTGTTCCAGTAGAGTGCGCAACAGATCATCACGGCCATGAATGTCGCCCACCGCATAGACGGTCAGACCGTCGGGAATGACGGGCTGGCTGGACCGGGAGCGGAAGAACTTGAACATCGCGGTTTCTTTATGCCCGAACTGGTAACGATTTTTCCACGCCGTCTGGCTGGGCCGCGCGCGTTCGTTTGCGCGGCGGCGCTGCTGGGCGCGGCGCTGGCCGGCGCGCTGGCCGCTCTGGAAACCCGCGCCAGCCTGCTTCATGGCGCGCCGCCCGTCGAGACAGTCCCCGCAAATCCGCCCAGGCTCCATACAGCGTCCCTCGCCGATATTCTGGCGGACAGGGCGGCGTGGGCCGGGGATCGCGAAAGCGCCGCCAGGCTGTCCATGGCCACGCTGCGCCGGCGCCCAACCGACGCCGGCGCCTGGGCGCGACTGGCGTATCTGGAACGTGCGGCAAACGGCATGAGCGAGGATGCGGCGCTGTATCTGGAGCGGTCTTTCCTGAGCGCGCCCTTCGGCGATGCCGGACTTCGGCGCTGGCGGATCGGCTTCACGCTGGAAAACTGGATGGCGGTTCACCCCGACACGAGACTTGCGGTGCAGAGAAGTCTGGAGGCGGAGTTGCTTACGCCGCGCGGCCGCCGCTGGTTCAGGGGCTACGCCAGGGAAATCTCCAACCCGCAAGGCCGCGCCGCCGCCGGGGCGTTCCTCTCCGCCGCTCCGGACTAGCCGCGCACGCGACCCGGCGGGCTTTCGCGCCTTCGGGACAATCCCGCCCCGAGGCCCAGAAAGATCGCCCACATGGCGGCGATGGACGGAACCTGAAGGGCATAATCTACCGTGCCGTGTATCAGGATGAGCGCCGACGCGCCCATCACCGCGCCTAGCCATATACGCGGCCCCAGACGCATCAGGCTGCCGCGCGCGATGCGGTAAAGAACAATCGCAACCGCCCCGAACATCGGCAGTGAGAGCGCCAAACCGCCCTCTTCCAGCCATTGCAGGTAAACATTATGGGCCGCGCCCAGCGTATGCAGCGCCTGGTAGTTCTGGCGGGTCTGGATCATGTCGTTTACGGCGTTGAACGCGCCGAGGCCGTAGCCCCAGAATGGCGCGTCCAGAAAAGCGCGCCAGTGCGCGGAAAATGCCTTGGCGCGGCTTTCGGCGCCGGGTGCGAGATCGGCAAAGCGCACAGATGTCAGATCGCCCGATACAATCCAGACGCCGGCCAGAAAGAACAAAAGCAAGCCAAACGGACCCGCCGGGCGCCAGCGCCTTTCCCGGCCTGTCAGGCTTGCCAGCAGAAGCACAAGCAGACCCGCGCCGGCGGAGAGAAGGCCGCCGCGCGAGGCGGTCAGCGCCAGACAGGTCAGGGAAAGCAGCAACAGGGCAATGGGGAGCCCGGCCCGCTTCAGAAAATACTCCAGCCGCGCCACCTGGTTTGGAAAGGCGCGCGGCGCGCGTTCGCCAATCAGCATCAATCGCGCCGCCGCCATCAGGATGAAAACGCCAAAAACGCTTGCGGCGTTATTGGCGGACAGGAAGCTGGCATGGAGGCGCCCCGCGCGCGCCGCGCCAAAGGCGCTGAGTCCAAGCTGATCCGTACAGAAGCCGATAAAGGCCAGCGCGCTGTAAACGGCTGCAAAATACAGGAACAGCTGAAAGAACCGGGCGCTGCTGCGCTGACCGGCCCCGATGACGGAGCCGCTCAGGAAGGCGGCGCCGAGCGCCGCCAGCTTGATCAATTCCCGCACTGTCGCATCACGGTCCAGCGTGATCGCGCCGCCATCCCCCAACCAGCCCCAGGCCG
>NZ_JACESD010000004.1:0-101815 GCF_013911995.1 Euryhalocaulis sp. | reverse complement strand
CCCAGATATTTGCGCGCCAGCGCGCGCAGCCGCTCCGGGCGCTCCAGATAGGCAATCTCCGCGCGAAGAACGGCGGTGGCCCGCCGCTCTTCCATGATTTCGACCTGCAGCATTTCCACGCGCTCTTTCGCATCCTGGGCTTCGGTCTTGGCGCGATAGAGCGCGACGGCCAGCACGCAGGCGAAAACCAGCGCAATCGTGTTGAGCGCGCGGATCATGACGCGCCTCCCAGTTCAAACACGCGCGGGGCGCGCGGCAGGAATGCGGAATCGTCGGCCTGCCAGGCGGGGGCGTCGGTGCGGATCGCGGCGCGCAGCTTGGCGGATCGGGCGCGCGGATTTTCATCCGTCTCGCGCTCGTCGGCTTCTTCCGCGCCACGATAGAGAAGGTTGAAGGACGGCGCCGGACCGTCCGCGTCCGGCATCGGGGCATGGCGGGAAACGCGGGCGTCGCCGCCGGAGCGATTGCGCAGGAATCGCTTCACGATGCGGTCTTCCAGCGAGTGAAAGCTGACCACGGCCAGACGTCCGGCGGGGTTGAGAATGCGCTCGGCCGCCTGCAAGCCGGCCAGCAGCTCGCCCAGCTCGTCATTCACATAGATGCGCAGCGCCTGGAAAACGCGCGTGGCCGGGTCGATCTTGGATTTCGGGTTCTTGCCGACCGCATCGCGCACGATGTCGGCCAGGCGCCCGGTCGTGGTGATCGGGGCCTGGGCCTGTTCGCGCTTGATCGCCTCGGCGGCGCGTCGGGCCTTCTTCTCCTCGCCATAGGCGCGGAAGATTGCGGTCAGGGCGCGGGCGTCCAGTTCGGCCACCACGTCCGCGGCGGTCGGCCCTTCATCGCTCATGCGCATGTCCAGCGGACCGTCGAAGCGGAAGGAGAAGCCGCGCTCGGCCTGATCGATCTGCATGGATGAGACGCCCAGATCCAGCGCCACGCCGTCCACGCCCTGCGACCCGGCGCGGGTCAGCAACTCGTCCATGGCGGAGAACGGCGCGATGAAAAGCTGGAACCTGCCGGGAAAAGCCTCGGCCAGCAGGTCGCCGTGTTTTGAAACGCTCGGGTCGCGGTCGAAGGCGATTACCTTGCAGTCCGCGCGGCCCAGAATGCCGCGCGAATAGCCGCCCGCGCCGAATGTGCCGTCCACATAGACGCCGCCGTCGCGCGGCTCCAGCGCCTCCAGAACCTCGGTCAGCATGACGGGGGCGTGACTCATTCCTCGTCCTCCTCGCCGCCGAACATTGCCGCCATTTCCGGATCGTCGATCAGGGAGGCCGCGCGGTCGCGCGCCTCGCCCATACGCTTCTCGTGCGCCTCGGCGCTCCAGATCTCGAACCGCGTGCCGCAGCCGACAAACATCACGCGCTTGTCGATCCCGGCATGCTCGATGAAGTCCCTGGGCAGGGTGACGCGGCCATTGGCGTCGAAGTCCAGACGCTTTGTGGCGCCCAGCACCGCCACTTCCATCGTGCGCCGCATGGGATCGAACCGCTTCAGCCGGCGAATATCCCTGGCGTAGCGGTCAATGAAGGCCTGCCCGCCGCCTTCCAGATACGGACCGTGGAAATGCGGGAATGTGTAAATCGCGGCCTGGGGATCGGTGGAAAGCTGGGCGCGGAAATCCGCCGGGACCGAAACCCGGTTCTTGGCGTCCAGCCCTGTCTCCGCCGTTGAAAGGAACATGCCCTTGAAAATCCCCCTGACCGGGCGCAGTTCGGCACCCTTCTGTCACCTAATGGGATAACATGGGAAATTATGGGAATACAAGTTTTTAAGTATTAACAGACTGAATCTAGGCACATGTTCACAGCAACCTGTTGATAATTTGTGCACAGGTCTGCAGAACATTAGATGAACATTTGAGAGAGAAGCGGTCAGACGGCCTGTAAGCCGGGTTCTGTCGAGGACGATCATTCATCTGGGACGCGCCTCGCGGCGCGCCTCGCGCGACCTACCCGGACAGCGGCGCGGATGCTCGCCCGGCCACTCAAGGCCCGCCGTCCCTACTTGGTCTTGCTCCAGGCGTGGCTTGCCATGCCGCCCCTGTTGCCAGGGGCGCGGTGCGCTCTTACCGCACCCTTTCACCCTTGCCGCGAACGAATCCGCGGCGGTCTGCTCTCTGCGGCGCTTTCCCTGGGATTGCTCCCGCCGGGCGTTACCCGGCGCCCCGCATCCGTGGAGCCCGGACTTTCCTCCCCGCAGCAAGCTGCGGAGCGACCGTCCGGCCGTCTGACCGGGAGCCTATGTCGGCGCGAAGGGCTTCCGCGTCAAGCGGTTAGCGACAGGGTGAGGAGCGCCTTCAGCCGCGCGCGCGTTTCCGCGTCCGCCGCGCCGGTTACGGCCTCGGGATAGAAATGGCGCTGGAAGGCGCGGGTCAGGTCTGCGGTCTCGCCTTCAAACTCGCCGTGGCCGGGCGGACAATATCCGTACGTGGCCAGGTCCATCTGGTATTCGGCCACCATCTCGCCCTCGTCGCCAAGGCCCAGCAGGCCGCCGGTGACGCCTTGCTCGCCCGGCCACAGTCCGATCCCCTCCTCCGCCAGCCGCGCCCATGGGAATTTCTCCCCCGGGTCCTGCTTGCGGGCGGGGGCCAGGTCCGAATGACCGATGACGTGGCTGGCCGGAATGGGATGGCGTTTCAGGATTTCCTTGCAGAGCGCGATCACGGCGACGATCTGCGGCTCGACAAAGTCCGGCAGGCCGAAATCATGCCCGCCATTCTGGATCTCGATGCCGATGGAGCGGGCGTTCACGTCCCGCTCGCCCTTCCAGCAGCCCGCGCCCGCGTGCCAGGCGCGTTTTTCCTCGGGCACCAGCTGGGAGATTGCGCCGTCTTCATCGACGAAATAATGCGCCGCGACCTTGGCCTCCGGGTCGCGCATCCGCGTCATGGAGGCCTCGCCGGTCTCCATGCCCGTATAATGCAGGACAAGAATATCTATCGGCGCGCCGTTCCGCTCGTCGAAATTCGGCGACGGCGCGTCCGCGATGGTCAGCGGCAATGTCTTGATCCCGCTAGTGGCCGAAGCGTCCGGCGGTGTCGACGGTCCAGCCCGAGGGGCCCTTGCGGGCGTCCAGAACGCCCGGCTCGTCATCGCCGCCATCCTTGCGGCCGCGTTTCAGCCACGCGAACAGATAGATCAGCGCGCCCAGCGTCATCAGCACGGCGGCCACCGCAAACGCGGCGACGGTCAGCAGCGCCGCGGCGCCCAGCGCCACGATCATCAGGCCGCCCATGATCACGGCCGCCGCCAGACGGCGCGCGCCGGACTTCAGGACGCCTTCACGGCTTGAAGAGATGAATCTTTGCATCAGTTTCTATCCGTCTTCGAGCCCCACCACGCCCAGTAATGTCGGGTGCGAAGGGCGCGGCGTCAATCTTTTGCGCTGGAATCGCCGCGCTCGGCCCGGATCTGGTCATAGGCCTCGTTGATGGCGGCCATCTTCTCGACCGCCAGGCGCTGCAGTTCCGCCGGGGCGCCGCGCGCGATCAGCGCGTCCGGATGGTTCTGCGCCGCCGCCCGGCGATAGGCGCGAACAAGGTCGCTGTCCGAGATATCCGGATCAACGCCCAGTATCAAATAGGGGTCGCCCGCCGCCAGCGGGTCGTGCCCGGCCCGGATGCGGCGAAATTCCCGCTCCGACAGGCCGAAAATCTCCGAGACCCGCTCAAGATACTCGATCTCGTCGCCGGTGATCGCCCCGTCCGCCTTGGCGATGTGGAACAGCCCGTCCAGCACGTCCTCCAGCACCGCCGGATAGGCGCGCCAGCGGTGCGCGACGCGGCCGGCATAGGCTTCAAAGCCCAGCGTGGTGCGGCGGAACAGGTTGAACAGGCGCGCCACGCCCGGCTGCGCCCGGCGGTTGGCGTGAAAGACTTCGGAGAACGCCTCGATCTCGTCGGGAGTCACCTGCCCGTCCGCCTTCGCCATCTTGGCGCCAAGCGCGATCAGGGCGGCTGCGATGTCGCCCTCCCGGACCGTCTGTCCGGGGATGTCTTCGGGCGTTTCCGGGCCGAACATGGCGCGGATCTGCCGTATCGCATCGGAGAGCTTGCTTCGCACCGACATAGCTGCCTTGATCGCCCCGACTGGCCTGCAGATCAAGACGGAGCGCAGATGACAAACGGTCGCTGGGAAATCTGGATCGACCGCGGGGGCACGTTCACGGACTTCGTGGCCCGCGCCCCCGATGGCGAAATGAAGACGCAGAAGCTGCTGTCCCAGAGCGACCGCTATACGGACAGCGCCTCCGAAGGCGTGCGCCGTTTGCTGGGATTGCGCGACGGCGAAGCGATCCCGGCGGACCGTATCGCGGCGGTGAAGATGGGCACGACCGTCGCCACCAACGCCCTGCTGGAGCGCAAGGGGCGGCCCACCTGTTTCATCACCAATGAAGGCTTCGGCGACGCCCTGAAAATCGGCGACCAGACAAGGCCCGACATCTTCGCCCTGCGAATCGACAAGCCAGCCCCGCTGCATTCCAGCGTGGCGGAGCTGGATACGCGCCGCCTGTCCGACGGCTCCGTCCTGCGCCCGCTGGACATGGATGCTGCGAGGTCCGCGCTTCAGGAGGCGCGCGATGCGGGCGCCAGGTCCGCCGCCATCTGCCTGATGCACGCCTATGACTGGGCGGCGGAAGAGGAAGAAAAACTGGCCGCGCTGGCCAGCGAGCTGGGCTTCGAGCATGTCTCCCGCTCTTCGGACGTCGACCCGCTGGTCAAATTCGTCCCGCGCGCCTCCACCACCGTCACGGACGCCTATCTTTCGCCCGTGCTGGCCGAACGCGTGGACGCGGTCGCGCAATCGCTTCAGGGCACGCCGCTATACTTCCTCACCTCCTCCGGGGGGCTTGCCGCCGCCGAAACATTCCGGGGCCGCGACGCCCTGCTTTCCGGCCCGGCCGGGGGCGTGGTCGGCATGGCGATGACGGCCAAGCGCGCCGGTTATCCCAAGGTGATCGGCTTCGACATGGGCGGCACCTCCTCCGACGTCTCGCGCTTTGACGGCGAGACGTTCGACCGCCGCTTCCAGACCGATATCGAGGGCTATGCCATTCGCGCGCCGATGATGGCGGTGCACACCGTGGCCGCCGGCGGCGGCTCCATCCTGACCTATGACAAGGGCCGCGCGCTGGCCGGACCGGAAAGCGCCGGCGCGGACCCCGGCCCCGCCGCCTATGGCCGCGGCGGCCCGGCGACCGTCACCGACGCCAACGCGGCGCTGGGCCGGATCGAACCGCGCTTCTTCCCCAGCGTCTTCGGCCGGGACGAGGACCAGCCTTTCGACGCCGAGGCCTCCCGCAAGGCGCTGGCCGGCCTTGCCGCGAAGATGGAAGCGGACGGGCCGGAAGCGGCCGCCGAGGGTTTCCTCGCCGTCGCCGTGGAGAACATGGCGCAGGCGATCAAGCACGTCTCGCTGGCGCAGGGCGTGAAGCCTTCCGACTATGCGCTGGCCGGGTTTGGCGGCGCGGCGGGACAGGTCGTCTGCCGCGTGGCCGAGGCCTTGGCCATGGAAACCGTGCTGATCCACCCGTTCGGCAGCGTCCTCTCCGCCTATGGCATTGGTCTGGCGCAGATCGAGGCGGCGCGGGAAGCCGCGCTTGAGATTGCACTGGACGATGACGGGCTTAAGACTGCGCTCGAGCGCGCACGCGACCTCGCGCAGGCCGCCAAAACCTCCGTCATTGACCAGCGCGCCGACGCCGACAGCGTGGAAACCCGTTTCGAGCTGCGCCTGCGCATGAAGGGGTCGGACACCGCCCTGCCCGTCTCCTTCACCGAAGGCGAAGGCGTCGCGCCGATCCGCGAGCGGTTCGAGGCGGACCACCAGCGTCTGTTCGGTTTTTCCGAACATGGCCGCACGGTGGAGATCGAGTCTCTCGCCGCCTACGCCGTGGGCGATCCGCCCGGCGCGGGCGCGGCCAATCCCCCGGCCCCGCCGGAGGGAAAACCCGAACAGGCCGACACCAGCCGCGCCTGGCTGGACGGCGAATGGACCGACATCCCGGTCTACCGGCTGGAGAAATTCGGAACGGGCGGCCCGGCGGCCGGCCCCGCCCTGATCGTTTCAGACCAGACGCAAATCTTCCTGGACGCCGGCTGGCGGGCCAAACGCCTGCCCGACGGAATGCTGGCGCTGGAGCATGTCGAGGCGATGCGGGCGGGTGAGACCGACCCCACCGTCGCCAATCCGGTGGATCTGGAGCTGTTCAACCGCCGCTTCATGTCGGTGGCCGAGGAAATGGGCGTGGTGCTGGAGCGCACGGCTTCCAGCGTGAACATCAAGGAGCGGCTGGACTTCTCCTGCGCCGTGTTCGACGCGGACGGCTCTCTGGTCGCCAATGCCCCGCACATGCCGGTGCATCTGGGCTCCATGTCGGCCAGCGTGCAATCGGCGCTGGAGGCCAACCCGGATATCGGGCCGGGCGATGCGGTGGCCGTGAACGCGCCCTATCAGGGCGGCACGCATTTGCCCGACGTCACCCTCGTCTCGCCCGTTCACGACCCGGACACGGGCGAGCGCCTGTTCTTCGTGGCCAGCCGCGGCCATCACGCCGATATCGGCGGCATCACGCCGGGCTCCATGCCCGCCTTCTCCAAGACGATCGACGAGGAAGGGGTCAGCTTCGACAATGTCCTGATCCGGCGCGGCGGAGAGCTGCTGGAGGACCGGATTCGAGAAATCCTGGGCGGCGGATCGCACCCGGCCCGCAACCCTGACCGCAACATGGCCGATATCCGCGCCCAGCTGGCCGCCTGCGCCCGCGGCGAACAGGCCCTGAACCGCCTGATCGCCGACCGCGGCAAGGACGTGGTCAAAGCCTATATGCGCCACGTCCGCGATAACGCGGAGGAAGCGGTGCGCCAGACCCTGGGCGCGCTGGAAAACGGCGAATTCGAGATCAGCCTGGACGATGGCGACATGATCCGCGTCGCGATCACCGTGGACCAGGACTCCCGCTCCGCCGTCATTGATTTCACCGGAACCAGCCCGCAGCGCAGCGACAATTTCAACGCCCCGGCCTCCGTGGCGCGGGCGGCTGTCCTCTATGTCTTCCGGTGCCTGGCGGGCGGCGGCATTCCGCTGAACGAGGGCTGCCTTGTTCCGCTGGATATCCGCATTCCGGACGGGTCCATGATCAATCCCAACCCGCCCGCCGCCGTGGTGGCCGGCAATGTGGAGACCAGCCAGATGATCGTGGACGCCCTGTTCGGCGCCACGCGGGCGCTGGCGGGCAGCCAGGGCACGATGAACAACCTCACCTTCGGCGATGGCCGTATGCAGTATTACGAGACAATCTGCGGCGGCGCGGGCGCGGGGGCCGAGTTCGACGGCGCCAGCGCCGTCCACACCCACATGACCAATTCCCGCCTGACCGACCCCGAAGTGATCGAGCGCCGCTTCCCCGTCCGCCTGGTCCGCCACGCCGTGCGCGAAGGCTCCGGCGGCCAAGGGCGTCAGAGCGGCGGCGACGGATCGGTGCGGGAGATCGAATTCGGCGCGGACATGACCGTTTCCCTGATCTCCTCGCATCGCGCGGTGCCGCCGCGCGGGCTGGATGGCGGCAAGGACGCGGCGCTGGGCAAGCAGCGCGTTATCCGGGCCGGCGGCGAGACGGAGGAGCTTGAAGGACGTTTCCGGATTGAGGTCTCGAAAGGCGACCGGCTGGTCATCGAGACGCCGGGCGGCGGCGGCTACGGTTCAGCCTGATTTGCGCCAGTCGATCACGCATTTGGAGGTGATCATCACCACGAAGAACCATTCCAGCGCGCTGGGCGAGAACAGAAGCGACTCCACATTGGAGGCCAGCAGCGTGGTCAGCAGATAGGGCAGCGCCAGATAGGCGCCGTTGGACCGCATCAGGGTCAACACCGCGGCGATCAGGCCCCACAGCATATAGGCGCCCTGCAGGATCAGCCCCGGCAGGCCCAGCATCAGCCACAGCTCCAGCCATGAGCTGTGCGCGTTATTGGGCCGGAAGCCGGCTTGCTGCACCACCCAGTTATAGGGCGCGGTGGGGTTATCTCCCTCCCAGAACGCCTCGAACCCGTAGCCCAGTATCGGGCGCTCCTTGATCCGCCACCAGACCGACTCCCAGATATCAGTGCGGCCCGTCAGGGTCAGGTCGCGGCCCATCAGCTGGACCAGCTGTTCGCGGAATATGAAGGCGGCGGCCCCCGCGGCCACCGCCACGATCAGGCCGCCATAGAGCGCCACCAGCGCCAGCGCCGCCCCGCGGCGGATAATCCACACCGCGATCACCATGCCGACGCCCAGAATGGCTGTGAGAAGCGCGGTCTTGGATGTAGACAGCAGCAACACCGCCAGGAAAAGGAAGGCCAGCACGCCGCTGGAGATCCGCGTTTTCGGATCGTGCGCGAACCGCGCCATGGCGAACGTGATGGCGATGGCCATGTGCCGGCCGGTCGAGTTCTTTTCGATCCAGGGGCCGGCCCAGGCCCCGATATGGGTTTCCTGCATCACGCCAAGCGAAGGCATGCCCAGCGCCAGCAACACGGTGAACACCGCCAGCCCGGCATACATCCAGAGGGCAATTTCAATCATGCGCCGCCAGGAATAGATGCCCGCGGCGGCAAACGCGCCCACCGCCCCGGCGGTGACCGTGACGCTCTGGATCAGGGAATCCTGCGCCGAAACGGACCAGCTGATGCTGGCATAGGCCCACAACAGCAACAGAAGCAGCGGCCAGGAGGCCAGCGCGCCGTTCAGCGTGGATTGCGGCCGCAGCAGCACCAGCGCCAGCGCCGCCCCCCAGATTGCCGCCCAGCTGAGCGGCAGCAGCGGCGAGGCGCCGCCCTGCAGCTTGATAATCATGCCCATCGGCGCCGAGGACAGGATCAGCATGATCGTCAGCAACGCCGCCATTTCCAGCGTGCGCAGCATGGCGCTGAACGCGGCGTCGCGTGGATCTCCGAACAGCGGAGATGGCGCGGGGCGCGATGGATGAACGGCGTCGGTCATGACCCGTCCTTATCGCGGAAGGCCCGCTAACCCTTCGTAAATCACGTTTGGCACGCCGCGTGCTTTCATAAATCCGTTATGAAAACGACACTCGGCATGACGCCCCTTGGCAGCGCGGGTTTGATGGCTTCGATCGGCGCTGTTCTGCTTTCCGCCGCGGCGGTCCGCATTGGCGGACTGGACGCCGTTCACGGCATGAATTTCAGCGAAAACTGGTTCGAGCATATTCAGCACGCCACACTTCTGGTCTGCGCGATCCTGTGCCTGGTCACGGCGTTCCGTAAAAAGCACTGGCTGTGGCTGCCCGGCGCAGCGTTTTTCCTTTTGCTGCTGGGCGAAGAACTGAACTGGGGACAGGAACTGTTGCTGTTCGAGACCCCGGAATCCATTGCCGCGGTCAACGCGCATGACGAGTTGAGCATCCACAATCTGGATATCCTGATCAGCTATTCGAAGCTGATCGGAATGGCGGTTTTCGGGACGTTTTTCATGGCCGCCAATGCGCTGATCGCCTTCGCGCGCCCCCGCGCCCTGCCCGCGCTGATGGCCTTTAACGGCCTGTTCGCGGCGTCCGTTATGACGCAATTCGCCGCCCGCGTGTTCGGATACGACTATCTGGCCTTGTTCGTGGTCGACGAAATGGCGGAATCGATGGTCTATCTGGGCGTTCTGGGCGGGCTGTTCCTGCTGCCGCGGGACCTCTGGGGCAGCGCGTGGGGACTGATTTCGGCGCTGAAGGCGCGGTTATTCGCCGTCCCGGCGGCCCCGGCCTGACCCTATCCTTCGAACGTGGCCGGGTGGGCCGGGTCTTCCAGCAGCTCCTTATAGACCGAATAGCTGAGCCGTTTCTGGACGAAACTCTCACCCGGATCGACCAGGGCGTGCCCCGCCATGGCCCGGCGCCCCAGCAACATGCGGTAGCGCATGGTGTCGCGATTGGTCAGGGTCACGTCCGCCAGCCAGCTATGCTTGCCGATATTGACCCGTGTGCGGATCACCACACGCTCTTCGGCGACGCCGTTTGAGCTGATGACGACCCGTTTATCGAACACAGGCGCTTCGCACTGGATGAAAATCTTGGGCCGCCGGGTGACCGGACGGGTCACGAAACGCACCCAGTCCTTGCCGTCCTTTTTGAATTCCTCGACCTCGTCGGCGTGCAGGGCGCTGGTTTTCGCGCCCGTGTCCACCTTGGCGCGGATCGCCGGGATGTGGAGATCGGGCAGCGCGCCCCATTCCAGCCAGCCAAAAACAAAATTCGTCGCGCTCATTTGCCGCCTTCCGAGACCTGGCTCAGCCAGCCTTGATAGTGAACCAGCCGCCCGATCCCGGGCAGGCCGATATCCACATCGAAGCAGAATCGCCCTTTTTCATCCTGATATTCGCGGGCGCGGCTGACAGGGGTCAACCAGACAGGCAGGGGAAGCCCCGCCATCCGCGCGCTTTCCAGCGCCAGTTCAACGCCGTTGCCCTCCTGCATCAGACGCATTTGCGCTTCGATCGCGCCCATTTTCTCCGCGACACGGCCCTCTCCCGGCGCGCCCTGCAAGCGGATCCGGGAGCGGTAAGACCGGCTTCCAAAGGTGCGGACCCAGTATTCACACGGCCCGGAGCGGTCGATTTCCAGCCGTACCGCGACCGATTCCGACGACAAAGGAAAGCCGAAAAGGTCCGAAACCGGTCCCGAAAGCGGGTGTTTTCCGCGCGTTACGGCTGCGTTTCCGGAAAAAACCGGCCGCCCCGGCGCGCTGTGCAGCGCCCGCCAGCCTGCCGGAAGCGCATCGAAACGCGGCCCCAAAGCGCGCGCATAGGCGCCCGGTTCAGACATAAAACCGGTCTTTCTGGTCCGCCGGCGGGACCATGCAGGTCTCCCGCTTGCCGAAAAGCCGGTAGCGATTGCTGGCGATCAGGTCGTAAAGCCATCCTGAAAGCGGCTCCGGAACCCAATCGGCGAGCGCAGCAGCGCGCCAGACGCCGCCCAGACGCCGCCCGACCACCGAAACCGTGCCTAGTTTCGCGTTCGCGACGCCCTGATCGATCACCAGATTGGTCTCAAAATCATCCGGGTCGAGCCCGTAATGGCGGTAAAGCGCCTGCCCCAGCGGCGACTGGGCGCTGGCGAACAGGAACGCTTCGTTTCGGTCATGGCGCAGAACGAAGCCGGCAAAGCCGCTGCACAGGACGCAAACGCCGTCAAAAACGATCAGCGGCCGGTCATCGGGAAAGTCCGGCACGGCCGGATCGTCCCGGAAGCTGTACGCAGGCCGGTCGAGTCGGGTCATGTCGGGAGCCGGTATGGCGCGTTTTGCGGCCCAAGACCCCGCCGCAAAACGCCGCACCGCCTCAATCGGCGGCGCTGGTATGGTCGTGGACGATCACCCAGTCGCCGTCGATGCGGCGGAAAATCAGGGTGAAAAGGCCGGTCGGATCATCGCCCTCCCGCACCACGGTCCAACGGCCAAAGGCCGTGGCCGCGTCTTCGCCCAGCACGTCGATGTCCAGATCGGTGAATTCCAGCCGGCCCATCTTCTCCGGCGTGTCATAGCGGGCGTGGTAGCGGGCCAGCGTTTCCGCCCAGCCCGTCGTCACGTCGCCGCCGCTGGCGAAGCGCAACTCCTCGCTGTTCCAGTAGCCGGTCATGAAGGCGTCGATATCGCCCTCATTCCAGGCCGCCTGCTGCCCGGTAATGACCGCTTCGATATCTTCAGCCGGCCCGGCCAGCGCCGCGGAGGGCGCAGCCAGAAGCGTTATGGCGAGAAGGAATGAGCGCATAATCTACTCCGCCGCTTGCGCCGCCGGTTGTTCGTCGGCGTGGGGATCATAGTCTAGATTGGAGCCGAGCCAACGCTCGGCCGTTTTCAGTTCCCAGCCCTTGCGCCTGGCGTAATCCTCCACCTGGTCGCGGCTGAGCTTGCCGACGGAGAAATAGCGCGCGTCCGGGTGCGAGAAATACATGCCCGAGACGCTGGCAGGCGGGTTCATGGCGTAGCTCTCGGTCAGCTCCACGCCCACATTTTCCGTGGCGTTCAGCAGGTCGAACAGCGTGCCCTTCTCCGTATGCTCCGGCTGGGCGGGATAGCCCGGCGCGGGGCGGATGCCCTGATAGGCTTCCTTGATCAGCTCGTTCGTCTCGAAATCCTCGTCCTCGGCATAGCCCCAGAACTCCTTGCGCACGCGCATATGCATGTATTCCGCAAAGGCTTCGGCCAGACGATCGGCCAGCGACTTCACCAGCAGTGAATTATAGTCGTCATTGGCGTCTTCGTATTTCTTCGCCGACTCCAGTTCGCCATGGCCGGCGGTGACGCAGAAGCCGCCAATCCAGTCCGTCTTGCCGCTGGATTTGGGCGCGACATAGTCCGACAGACAGCGGGAGGCCTTGCCCTCGCCCTTGTCGGCCTGCTGGCGCAGGCCGTGGAACGTGGCGATGGCCTCGTCCCGTTCGTCATCGCTTGCGTAGATCTGGATGTCGTCATTCTCGTCCGCATTGGCGGGCCAGATGGCGGCGACGCCTTTCAGCTTCAGCCACTCCTCTTCCTCCATGCGGTCGAGCATTTCCTCCGCGTCCTTCATCAGGTTGCGCGCGGCTTCGCCCTTGTTTTCGTCCTTCAGGATGTCGGGATAGCGGCCCTTGATGTCCCAGGCGGCAAAGAAGGGCGTCCAGTCGATGATCGGGCGCAGATCGCCGATCTTCAGGTCGTCGATCACGTGCACGCCCGGCTTTTTCGGCGCGGGCGGGTCATAGTGATCCCACTGAATATCGAATTTGCGCTTGCGCGCTTCCTCAAGACTGAGGCGCTTGCGCTTGCCTTTGGAGCGGGCGTGAACCTCGCGCGTCTTGTCGTAATCGGCGGCGATGTCATCGATATATTTCTGGCGGTCGTCTTGCGACAGCAGCGTGGACACCACGCCCACGGCGCGGCTGGCGTCAATCACGTGAATGGTCGGGCCCGCCTTGTAGGCCGGCTCGATCTTCACCGCCGTATGGGTGCGGGAGGTCGTGGCCCCGCCGATCAGCAGCGGCAGGTCATAGCCTTCCCGCTCCATGTCCGCGGCAACATTCACCATTTCGTCCAGGCTCGGCGTGATCAGGCCGGACAGGCCGATAATATCGGCGCCGATTTCCTTGGCCTTTTTGAGGATTTTCTCGGACGGCACCATGACGCCCATATCGGTGATCTCGTAGCCGTTACATTGCAGCACGACGCCGACGATATTCTTGCCGATATCGTGCACGTCGCCTTTGACCGTAGCCAGCACGACGCGGCCCTTCGGCTCCTCGGCCAGGCCCAGCTCCTCGCGCTCCTTCTCCATGAAGGGCGTCAGATGGGCGACGGCCTGTTTCATCACGCGGGCCGATTTCACGACCTGCGGCAGGAACATCTTGCCCGCGCCGAACAGGTCGCCGACGACGTTCATGCCGTCCATCAGCGGACCTTCGATGACGTGCAGCGGGCGCTCTGCGTTCTGGCGCGCTTCCTCTGTGTCCTCGACGACATATTCATTGATGCCGCGGACCAGCGCGTGCTCCAGCCGCTTTTCGACCGGCCATTCGCGCCATTCCAGATTCTTCTTGTCGTCCTTCTTGCCGCCGCCGGAGTCGCGGTATTCCTCCGCCGTTTCCAGCAGGTTTTCGGTTGCCTCCTCGCTGCGGTTGAGGATCACGTCCTCGCACAGTTCGCGCAGCTTGGGGTCGATATCGTCATAGATATCCAGCTGGCCGGCATTGACGATGCCCATGTCCATGCCCGCCTCGATGGCGTGCTTGAGGAAGACCGAGTGCATGGCCCGGCGCACGGGTTCATTGCCGCGGAAGGAGAAGGAGATATTGGAAACACCGCCTGAAATATGGGCGTGCGGACAGGCTTCCTTGATCTCCCGAGTCGCCTCGATGAAGGCGTTGGCGTAGTCGTTATGCTCCTCGATCCCCGTCGCGATGGCGAAGATGTTGGGGTCGAAAATGATGTCTTCCGGCGGGAAGCCGACCTGCTCGGTCAGAATCTTGTAGGCGCGCTTGCAGATCTCGACCTTGCGCTCTTTCGTGTCCGCCTGGCCTTCCTCGTCAAAGGCCATGACCACGACCGCCGCGCCGTAACGCAGGCATTTCTTGGCTTCCTCGATGAAGCCTTCCTCGCCCTCCTTCATGGAGATGGAGTTCACGATGGCCTTGCCCTGAACGCATTTCAGGCCGGCCTCGATCACTGTCCATTTCGACGAGTCGATCATGATCGGAACGCGGGCAATGTCCGGTTCGGAGGCGATCAGCTTGAGGAAATGCGCCATGGCGGCCTCTGAATCCAGAAGGCCGGCGTCCATGTTCACGTCGATGATCTGGGCGCCGTTCTCCACCTGCTGGCGGGCGACTTCCAGCGCCGTGTCGTAATCCTCGTTCTCGATAAGCTTGCGGAAGCGCGCGGAGCCGGTGACGTTGGTCCGCTCGCCGATATTGATGAAACTCGAAGCCGATTGGCTCATGGTCGAAGCCCTCCTTGAGGGTCTCGTGTGAAAATCCTTGGCGTTCCGCGCGACGATCAGGCCGCGGCGGTGAACGGCTCCAGCCCGGACAGGCGCATCGCGACCTCTTTTTCCGGAATGCTGCGCGGCGAGTGACCTTTGACCGCCTCCGCGATGGCGCGGATATGGTCCGGCGTTGTGCCGCAGCACCCGCCCACGGCGTTGATCAGGCCGCGCTTGGCCCAGCGGCCCAGCTGTTCGGACATCGCCTCGGGCGACTCGTCATATTCGCCCATCTCGTTGGGCAGGCCAGCATTGGGATAGGCGTGGACCAGACAGTCCGCGGCGCGCGACAGGTCGGCCAGGAACGGCTCCATGTCGTCGGCGCCCAGCGCGCAGTTCAGGCCGACCATCAGCGGTTTGACGTGACGGATGGAATGCCAGAACGCCTCCACCGTCTGGCCGGACAGCGTGCGGCCGGACTTGTCGGTGATGGTGCCGGAGAGAACCGTCGGAATATGCTCTCCGATCTCCTCTTCCAGCTCCATGATCGCGGCGATGGCGGCCTTGGCGTTCAGCGTGTCGAAGATCGTCTCCACGACGAAGAAATCGACATCGCCCTCGGCCAGCGCGCGGGCCTGCGCCTTGTAGACGTCTTTCAGATAGTCGAACGAGATTTCGCGATATTCCGGCTTGTTCACGTCCGGCGACAGGGACAGCGTCTTGTTGGTCGGCCCGATGGAGCCGGCGACGAAACGCGGCTTGTCCGGGGTTTCCTCGGTCATCTTGTCGGCCGCTTCGCGATTGATTTTCGCGGCGTTCAGATTGATCTCGTGGACGTGCGGTTCGCACTCATAATCGGCCTGGCTGATCTCGGTCGCGCTGAACGTGTTGGTCAGGATGATATCGGCGCCGGCCTCCATATAGGCGCGCGCGATTTCCTTCAGCGCCTCGGGACGGGAAATCGACAGGATGTCGTTATTGCCCTTCAGGTCGCAGGGGTGATCGGTGAACTTGTCGTTGCGGAAATCGTCTTCGGTGAAGCCGTAATCCTGGATCATGGTGCCCCAGGCGCCATCGAAGATCAGGATGCGCTCTTTCGCGATTTCGCGGAATTTTTCGATGCGTTCCTTGCGGTTCATTCTGCGGCCTCCTTCATGGGTCGCCGCTGGACCTGCTGCTTCATCCCCAGCACGCGGCAGGTCGCGTAGGCCAGGTCAGCGCGGTTCAGCGTGTAGAAGTGAAATTCGTTGAAGCCCTCGGCCTGCAGGGTGGCGCAGAACTCCGCCGCGATGGAGGCGGCCAGGAGCTGGCGCGTGTCCTTGTCCTCGTCGAGGCCCTCATAAAGCGTGTCGTACCATTCCGGGATCTTCGCCCCGCACATGCCGGCCATCTTCTTCAGGCCGTTGAAATTGGGCTGCAGCATCACGCCCGGCACGATGGGAATCTCGATACCGGCCTTGCGGCAGCGGTCATGGAACTGGATGAAGCATTCGGCGTCGAAGAAGAATTGCGTGATCGCGCGGTCGGCCCCGGCGTCGATCTTCTGCTTCAGGACGTCGATCTCGTGATCCATGTGCGGCGATTCGGGATGCACTTCCGGATAGGCCGCGACGCTGACCTCGAAATCGCCAATCGCCTTGATGCCCTTCACCAGCTCCGTGGCGTTCTTGTAGCCTTCCGGATGGGCGACGAACTTGTCGTCGATGCCGCCCGCCGGGTCGCCGCGCAGGGCGACGATGTGGCGGATTCCGGCCTCCCAGTAATCCTTCACCACCGCGTCCACCTCGGCTTTCGAGGCGTCGACGCAGGTCAGATGGGCGGCGGGCGTCAGCGTGGTCTCGTCCTTGATCCGCTTCACCGTGCGGTGCGTGCGGTCGCGGGTGGAGCCGCCGGCGCCATAGGTCACCGACACGAAACGCGGATTCAGCGTTTCCAGCTTGCGGATCGCGTCCCACAGACGCTCCTCCGCCTTGTCGGTCTTGGGCGGAAAGAACTCGAAGGATACGTCGGGCCGTCCGCGATCCTCGACGGCGGCGAGGGCGACAGGTCCAAGGTCAGTCATTAAGCAGTCTCCATCTCGGCGTCGGCCGAGGCTTTGAATGTCCAGAGTTTGACGGTCAGGCGTTCGCCCGAGCCCGTCGGCCGCAGGGACTTTTTCTTCATCGGAATAAGGCCCGCGGCCTTGCTCCATTCGCTGATTTCCTGATCGGAAAAGCCGAGGCGCCGGTGCTGGTGCTCGGTGCGCAGGAATTCCAGCTGATGCGGCGCGAAATCGACGATCAGCAAGATGCCGCCCGGCGTCATGACGCGGGCCGCTTCAGTCAGGGCGTGACCGGGGTCGTAGAGATAGTGAAGCACCTGGTGAATGGTCACCAGATCGGCCGAATTGTCCTCGAACGGCAGGGCGTAAAGATCGGCCTGCTGGATCGAGACATGGCCCGCCTCGGCGCGGCTCAGGTTCGCGCGCGCGACGCTGAGCATGTCGCGATTGATATCGACGCCGACGCCGCGCTTGATCTGGCTGGCGAACAGCTCCAGCACGCGGCCGGTGCCGGTGCCGATATCCACCATGTAATTGAAGTTCCGGTTGCCGGTCAGGGCGCGCATGGCGTCTTCCACGGCGTCTTCGGAAAGATGCAGGGCGCGAATGCGGTCCCAGTCGTCGGCGACCTGCTCGAAATAGCGGTCGGCGTTTTCGGCGCGATGCGCCTTGACCATCTCCAGCCGCTCCAGATCCCGCCGCAGGACGGCGTCATCTTCCGGCAGGTTCGCGGTAACCGCATCCACCAGGCGGCGCGAGGGGCTGTCCGCGTCGGACAGGCGATAGAATACCCAGGCGCCTTCCGGGATGCGGTGAACCAGACCTGCTTCCGACAGCAGCTTGATATGGCGGCTGACGCGCGGCTGGCTCTGGCCCAGAATCTGGACGATTTCGCTCACCGTCAGCTCTCCCCGGCCCAGGAGGGCGAGGATGCGCAGGCGCGTTGGCTCTCCGGCGGCGCGCAATGTGGCAATCAAACGGTCCATTCCGGTCCTTGTTGCGTCTAGGGATATAAAGATATCTTTATATGATTATCGCGCAAGCCCGGATCGTGGGATAAAACACCTGTTCAATGGTCATTTTTCGGCCCCGATCTGCATGTGATAATCTGCAATATCAGTCGTCTCCGGCGCCTTTCCCGCCGTTGGCGCGTTTGAAGTATGGAGCCATGAGACAGTCCCGTTCGATATCGCTATTATGCTGCGCCGCCGCCATGTGCGGAGCGACGGCTTGCGCCTCGTCCACACAGCATGACGTCGCCTATGGCGACCCGCTGGAGCGGGTAAACCGGCCGATTCACGGTCTTAACGAGACCGTTTCGGAGCGCGTGGTCGCGCCCGTGGCCAATCGAGTGGACGGCACAATGTCCGATGACGCGGAGTCGGGCACGAACAACACCGTGCACCACATCAAGAACGTGTTTTCCAATCTGGGCGAACCGACCAACGCCTTGAACGGCGCGCTGCAGGCCGAACCGGCGACGGTCGGGGTGGCGGCCTCGCGCTTTGCAATCAATTCCACGGTGGGCGTGCTGGGCATTTTCGATGTCGCCGACGCCATCCACCTGCACGAGCGGCGCGAGGATTTCGGCCAGACCATGGGCAAATGGGGCACAGCCCCCGGCCCCTACATGGTTGCGCCGCTGGGCGGCTCCACCAATGTCCGCGACTTTTCAGGCGGCGTGGTGGACGGGCTGATGAACCCGGTTCGCCTGCCCGGGGCGCTGTCGGCCGCCAAGATGGGGGTCAACGCCGTCGACACGATGGACGAAGCCCAGACTGTCGCCGCCCGGCCCGATGATGAAGACGGTTACATGAAGGACCGGCGGGCCTATGAGCAGGCGCGGTCCGACGAGATCATGAATATCGACCACATCGCGCATGAGCGCCGCGAAGTGGAGATCGAGCACCGCTACGGCGCGCGCCCGGAAACGCCGGAGCGGCCCTGAATCTTTCGGCGGCTGTCGGGTCTTGCCCGCCGCCTTTTCCCTGTGCTGCGACGCCTTGAACACCATTTGCCAGGGACTTGAAAGATGGCCGCCACGAACCCCCAGCTCGACAAATCCTTCCAACAGGCAGAGCGATGGAAGGGCGAGGCTGACACGCTGCGCCAGATCCTCCTCGATTGCGGGCTGACCGAAGAGCTGAAATGGGGAAAGCCCTGCTACAGTTTCGAGGGCGGCAACATCGCCATTATCCAGCGCATGAAAGACCATCTGGCGCTGATGTTCTTCAAGGGCGCGCTTCTGGACGATCCCGGCGGCCTGCTGCACGCGCCCGGCCCCAATTCCCGCCACGGGCGGCGCCTGCACTTTACCAGCGCCGAGGACGTCTCCGGACGCAAAGGCGCAATCCAGGGCTTCGTGACAGCGGCGATCGCGGCCGAGAAAGCAGGCCTTGAGCTGGACGCCGCGCCGGAGCCTGAACTGCCTGACGAGCTTGTCGATTGCTTCGATGAGGATCCCGATTTCAGGGCCGCGTTCGAGGCGCTGACGCCCGGCCGCCAACGCGGCTATATCCTGCACTTCTCTGGCGCCAGGAAATCCGAAACGCGGACGGCGCGGATCGAGAAACACCGGCAACGCATCTTCGATGGCAAGGGCATGCACGACCGCTGAGCGGCCACCGGCGGCGGGAAGGCTAGGCCGGGTCCAGGCCGAGCTTGCGTTCCACGCGGGTCAGCCAGTCGCGGATTTTCGGATAGGGTTGAAGATCAAACCCGCCCTCCGGCGCGACCCGCGTATAGGCGGCCAGCGCGATGTCGGCGAGGCTGAGCGAGGCCGGCGCGAAATAATCGTGTTTGCCCAGCTGGCCTTCCATCAGGCTCAGCGCGGCCTCGCCCCTTTTCATCAGAGCGGGGTCGATCTCGCTATCGGGCTTGCCGAGATATTTTTTCTGGAAGCGCCGCACCGCAATGGCCGGTTCGTGGCTGTACTGTTCCCAGAACAGCCATTCGAACATCTTGGCGCGGGCGAACGCATCGCCCGGGATCAGGTCAGAGCCTTCCGCCAGGAACAGCATGATGGCGTTGGATTGCGCCAGATGCCCGCCGCCGTCCGTGAAGACCAGGCAGGGAACCTGCCCGGCCGGATTGATCGCCAGAAACTCCGCGCTTTTCGTGTAGCCCGACGTGACGTCGACCTCGCGCCATTCGTAATCGCGGCCGAGATAATCGGCGACCCATCTGGGCTTGAGGCAATTGCCGCTGCCAGAGTCGCCGTAGAGGATCATCGCGCCCGCCGCCTTACCGGCTGAATTTCTGGAATTTCAGGCGCTTGGGGATTTCCGCCGCGGGACCCAGGCGCCGCTTCTTGTCTTCCTCATAGTCCTGGAAATTGCCCTCGAACCACTCGACATGGCTGTCGCCCTCAAAGGCCAGGATATGGGTGGCGATGCGGTCCAGGAAAAAGCGGTCATGGCTGATGATAACAGCGCAGCCGGCATAGTCTTCCAGCGCGGTTTCCAGGGCGCTCAGCGTTTCCACGTCCAGATCATTGGTCGGTTCGTCAAGCAGCAGCAGGTTGGCGCCGGACTTCAGCGTCTTGGCCAGATGCACGCGGTTGCGCTCCCCGCCGGACAGCTTGCCGACCGGCTTCTGCTGGTCGCCGCCCTTGAAGTTGAACCAGGAGACATAGCCGCGCGACTGCACTTCACGGCCCGCCAGATCGATGATGTCATTGCCGCCGGAAATCTCTTCCCAGACCGTCTTGGCCGGATCCAGCGCGTCGCGCGACTGGTCCACATAGCCCAGCTTCACGGTTTCGCCGACGCGAAGCGATCCCTCGTCCGGCTCATCCTGCCCGGTCATCATGCGGAACAGCGTCGTCTTGCCCGCCCCGTTCGGCCCGATCACGCCGACAATGCCGCCCGGCGGCAGTTTGAAATCCAGATTGTCGATCAGCAGCCGGTCGCCAAAGCCTTTTTTAAGGTTCTCGGCCTCGACCACCAGATCGCCAAGGCGCGGCCCGGACGGAATCTGGATTTGCGCGGTTGTGACCGCTTCCTTGTCCGCCTTGTTGCGCAATTCCTCATAGGCGCTGATCCGCGCCTTGGACTTGGTCTGGCGGGCCTTGGGCGAAGACCGGATCCAGTCCAGTTCGCGCTCCAGCTGCTTGGTGCGGGCTTCCTTCTCGCGCCCTTCCTGCACCATGCGTTTCTGCTTCTGCTCCAGCCAGGCGGAGTAATTGCCCTCGTAAGGCACGCCGTGGCCGCGATCCAGCTCCAGCGTCCAGCCCGTGATATTGTCCAGGAAATAGCGGTCATGGGTCACCAGAATGACCGAGCCCGGATAATCGACCAGGAAATGCTCAAGCCACGCCACTGATTCAGCGTCCAGATGGTTAGTCGGTTCGTCCAGCAGGATCAGGTCCGGCTTGGCCAGCAGCAGCCGGCACAGCGCCACGCGGCGGCGCTCCCCGCCCGACAGACGCGTCACATCGGCGTCAGGGTCGGGGCAGCGCAGGGCCTCCATCGCCATCTCGATCTTGGAATCGATGTCCCAGGCGTCCTTGGCGTCGATGTCCTCCTGCAACGCCGTCATCTTCTCCATCAGCTCGTCGGTGTAATCCTCGGCGAGCTGCATGGAGATGGCGTTGTATTCGTCGAATAGCTGCTTGTCGGCCGATCCCTCTATGACGTTCTCCCAGACCGTCTTGGAGGGGTCGAGCTCGGGCTCCTGAGGCAGATAGCCGGCGGTCGCGCCGTCCGCGATGCGCGCCTCGCCGTTAAACTCGGTGTCCACGCCCGCCATGATGCGCAGCAGGGTGGATTTACCCGAACCGTTGGTGCCGACAACGCCGATCTTGGCGTCGGGGAAGAAGCTGAGCGAGATGCCGTCCAGAACCTTCTTGGACCCGTAGGTCTTGGACATCTGGTGCATCTGGAAAATGTACTGGTAGGAGGCCATGAATCGTCCCGATCACGTGAAAAGGCGCGGAAAGAGCGCCTTCTAACGAGCCGGACGATGTGAAGCAATCAGGGTTAGCGGCGGCGCGGCCCGCCGGTGTCTATCCCGCCTTGGCCAGCGGCGACGCCCCGTTCGTGACCTTGCCGAGCGTGGCGAACAGTTTCTCCGGCTCGATCGGCTTGGTCAGATAGGCGTTGGCGCCCGCCTCCATGCCCGCGCGCTGTTCCTCGGGCATGGCGGAGGCGGACAGCATGACAATCGGCGTGGCGGCGTTGCTGCCGCCGCCATTGCGGATTTCACGCGCCGCCTGCAGGCCGTCCATTACCGGCATGTGCACATCCATCAGGATCACGTCGAAGCGTTCGACGGAGGCCGCCTCCACCGCCTTTTCGCCGTTCTGGGCGATGGACAGCGTATGATTGGCGCCTTTGAGGAAAGCCTCGATCACTTGCTGGTTCACCGGGTTGTCCTCGGCCACCAGTACGGAGAGGGAAGCGTCTGAATCCGTCACCGCCGTCGCGCAGGCGCCCGCGGCCCGGGTTTCGCCATTCCATTCCACGACCGCGGAAACGATGCTGAGGGTAAAGGTCGCGCCCTCGCCCGGCGTCGATTCCACGTCGATCTCGCCATTCATCAGGCGCGCCAGACGGCGGCAAATGGTCAGGCCCAGCCCCGTGCCGCCAAAGCGGCGGGTGATGGAGTCATCCGCCTGGGTGAAGGGCTGGAACAGGCGCTGCTGCACGTCGGTGGTAATGCCCGGCCCGCTATCGGATATGGCCAGGCTGACTTTGGCCTTGCCGCCGTCCAGCGCCTCCGCGCCGGCCCGGATAACCACGCCGCCGCTTTCGGTAAACTTGATGGCGTTGGACAGCAGATTATTGAGAACCTGATTGATGCGCGTCGGATCGCCGACAATGCGGGTTGGCAGCTCTCCCGCCTCGAGGGTCAGGGTCAGCGCCTTCTCTTCGGCCATCGGCCGCCACATCTCGCACGCGCCGGCCAGAAGCTCCGGCAGGTCGATCTCGATCGATTCCAGCGTCATGCCTTCCGCTTCGATCTTCGACAGGTCCAGCACATCGTTCAGGATGCCCAGAAGCGAAGACCCGGAGGATTTCAGCATTTTCACAAGCTTGTGCTGGGAGTCGTCCAGTTCGCTGGCTTCCAGCAATTGCGCGCCGCCCAGAACGCCGTTCAGCGGGGTGCGGATTTCATGGCTGACCATGGCCAGGAAGGACGACTTCGCGCGGTTCGCCGACTCCGCGGCGTCGCGCGCCTTGCGCAACTCGCCGATCAGCCGGTCCTGTTCAAGCTGCGACTCGATGATCCGGCGATGCGAGAGATGCAGGTGGAAGATTGTATGACCGATGGTCAGCGCCAGCGCCGCCAGCGCGGCGAAATACAACACCATCTCCATGCCGCGGAACGTCAGAAGCCCCAGGACCACGGCTGTCAAAGCGTAAGGGCTGGATACCCAGATGGCGCGTTTTGGCGATCCGCGAAACTGCGTGATGACCAGGAAGAAACCGGCGGCGACCAGAGCCAGGGCTGCGGGCTTTCCCGCGGGATGGCCCGACAACCAGACCATGATGGGCGATATCGCCCAGACCGCGCTCGTCGCGGCGGCGATGGCGGTGTACCATTCGCCGAATACGCCCTGCGTGTTTCGCCCGTCCTTTCGCCGGCCTATGCCTTTTTCGACATGGCCGCGAAACAGGCCGAACAGGATGGTGAAAACAAACCAGACCAGCGCAGGGAGCCAGCCGGCGGCCGCCGCAACGGGCAAGGCCCATGCGGTGATATAGACATATCGGAGATGCTGGCTTTGCAGAGTCGTCGAAATCGACCACTGCTTCGCCGCCCGATCTGCCTCGACCAGAGTCCGTTTAAGCACCATTTTCCTCTCCCAAACCGCGCGGGAGAATGACGGGCGCGCGTAAACATATGCTTGATGACCGGCCTGAATTCCGGGGTTTTTCTAAAATTTGACAAAAAAATTACAATCCCGAGGTGACACAGACGTATTCTTGCGCCACTCAAAAGGCTTTCAGAACGGCACGATGAGAAATTGCTGTTCCCGCAACTGCTTTTCCCGGTCGCGGTAATCGGGGGTCAGCCCCGCCACCACGCTCCAGAACGCCGCAGAGTGATTGGGCTCGACCAGATGCGCCGCCTCATGCGCGCAGACATAGTCTATCAGGCGTTCCTCCGCCCCGATCAGCCGCCAGTTCATGCGGATCACGCCGCTGGAATCGCAACTGCCCCAACGGCGCTCCTGCTGCCGGACGATGAGCTTGGGCGCGGGCTTTCCAAGAGCGCGGGCGTGCCCGGCCAGAAGCGGCGCATAGACCTGTTCGGCCTGCCGCTTGTACCAGCGCGTCAGGGCGCGTTTGACCGTCGCGGCGCGCAATTCGCCGGCCAGGTCCGGATCGACGCGGACGGTCAGCACATCGCCGTCGCGCTCCACCTGCGTGCGCACGCCCTTGTCCAGATCAATCACGCGCAGGCCCAGCTCCCGCCCCAGAAAGGGCAGGGCGTCGCCAGTCGCATAGGCGGGTGCGGGGCGCTGCGGACGCGCCCGCCAGGCGGTCAGCTTTTCTGTGATCCAGCTTTCCCGCTGGCGCAGGGCGCGTTCGATCCGTCCGACCCTGACATGGTCCGGCGCGCGGACGGACAGGCCATGCTGGTCAATCTGAAACCCTATGGTCCGCCGGCGCGCGCTGCGCTTCAGCGTATAGGGCAACTCCTGCCCGTTCAGGACTATGGTTCGCGACTCGCTCACGCGGAAAGCCTAGCCTGAAAGTCAGGCGTTCAGCAGGCCTGCGCAGATCGCCTCCAGTCCGGCGCGGTCTTCCGCGTCAAAGGCGTCAGGGTCCGTGGAATCGACATCCAGCACCGCGGCCACGCGCCCTCCGGCGTCCATGACGGGGGTGACGATCTCCGACCGCGTGCGGGAGTCGCAGGCGATATGGCCCGGAAAGGCCTCGACATCGGCGACAATCACCGTCTCGCGCCGCTCCGCCGCCGTTCCGCACACGCCTTTGCCGACCGGAATGCGCAGGCAGCCCAACGTGCCCTGATAGGGACCGACCACCAGCTGCGCAGGATCCTCCGGATCGACGACGTAAAACCCGGTCCAGTAATAGTGATCGAACGCCTCGCTCAGCAGGCAGGCGGCGGTCGCGTAGCGCGCCGTCTGGTTGCGCTCGCCCTCCAGAACCGCATCGATTTCGCGTTTCAGACGGGCATAGGTTTCGGTTTTCGTCTCGGCGGGCATCAGCGACCTCTTCTTGAATTCCAGAGGCATATAGGCGCCGATCGCCGGGATAAAAACGGCACGCCGCACGTTAGGGCTTCCTGGCAAGCGCCCAATCAAGGAGACTATCCATTGGAGCTGGTTGAAATTGCACGCTGGCTGGCGACCGGCACGGGGATTTGCGCGGCCATCGCCGTGGCCATGAAGCTGGGTCCGAAGATAACCGGAATCGGCTTTCTGGTTTTCCTGGTATCTTCGGTAAGCTGGATGGTGGCGGGTTATCTGGACGACATGCCGCCGCTGATCCTGCAGAACGCCGTGCTGACGGTTATCAATATCATTGGCGTTTACCGCTGGCTGATCGTGAAGTCCTGAACACAAAAACGTCATTCGCGGCGCGGTTAATTCCGCTTGCCGCAATCCACCCCTCGCTTATAACCGGAGCGGAGGGTAAGGAGCCTCGCGACATGTCCCCCATCACCATGCCCTGTCCGCAATGCAATGGCGCCGGCGCAAGCGCGGATCTTGATTGCAAGGATTGCGACGGCGTTGGCTTCCTGAACATCAAGCCCGAAGCGGTTCGCATGGTCACGCAGGGCCGCACGCCCTCCGCGGCCAAACCGGCCAAAATCTAGCCCGCTTCCTTCAGCCAGCCGCGCAGATCGGATTTTTCATCTCCCGCCAGCGCCGGCGGCGGCGTCAGGCCTTTGGTCAGCATCATGCGCGCGGCCATGTGATCGGCCGGCTGGTTCACCGAATCCACGGCGATCAGCGCGTCATCCCGGTAATAGAAAATGGAAAATGCGTCGGCTTCCGGGTCGCCGCGTTCGACAGCGCGGTCGAAGCCGGCCGGTATTCCAGCCGTCTGTAGCCGCACGTCGAACTGGATGGTCCAGAACCACGGAATATCGGCATAGGGCGCGCCCTTGCCGCAGATCGTCCGGGCCACGGCGCGGCCCTGATCGGCGGCGTTCTGCACGGATTCCAGCCGCGCATCGCACCCGGCCGCGCGGCAGGGGAATTTTGCGCAATCGCCAATGGCGAAGATCGCCCGGTCTCCGGTCTGCAGCATGGCGTCCACCACGATGCCGTCATCGACCGCCAGACCCGCCTCCTCCGCTAGGTCCGTGTTCGGCGTCACCCCAATGCCGATGATGATGAGGTCCGCCTCGCGCGTGCGGCCATCCGCCAGTTCCATTCCGCGGGCCTTGCCGCCCTCGCCCGTGATCCGCGTGACCGTGGTTCCCAGATTCATCACCACGCCGCGATTCATGTGCAGGCGTTCAAAATAGTTTGAGATTTCGGGCGGGGCGACGCGGGACAGGACCCGGTCCTCCGCCTCGATCACCGTCACGGGCAGCCCGGCCTTGCAGGCCGCCGCCGCGACCTCAAGCCCGATATAGCCGCCGCCAATCACCGCGCAGGAGGAGGCGCGCTCGAACCGGGCCTTCAGGTCCCGGGCGTCGTCCAGTCCGCGCAGGCTGACCACCCCGTCCAGATCCGCGCCCTCCACCGGCAGGGTGCGGACGCGCGCGCCGGTCGCCAGGACCAGGTGGTCATAGGCCAATGTCCGCCCGTCGCTGAGCGCGACGGTCTTTTCCGCGCGGACAATCCGCTGCGCCCGGACGCCGGTGATGATGTCTATGTTCTGCTGCTCAAAGAAGGCGGCGGGGCGGAACCACAGGCTGTCGTCATCCTTGGCGCCGGAGAGATATTCCTTGGAAAGCGGCGGCCGCTGATAGGGCAGATACGGCTCGTCCCCCACCAGCGTGACGGCGCCCTCATAACCGTCCGCGCGCAGGCTGGCCGCGCATTGATAGCCGCCCTGCCCGCCGCCAATAATCACCACGCCGCCCATGCGATATTCCCGTCCGCGTTGCCGATCCGAATGCCATGGTCCTAGATCAGCGCGCGAACGGCGCCAAGCGCGCGGGACCGGAGCGGCAATTCGCTCAGTTCCCGTTCATTTCCCGCCTGTTCTACTGTTATTACGGCGACGGAATGGTCCGCCATGCCCGTTAGACGCATTCGAAACACTTTGGGAAACGGTTACGCTTGATGTCGAACACGAACTCCAGACGGCGCGCGCGCCGCATTCGCCGCTGGGCCCTGATTTCCGGCGCCGTTGTTATCGCGGCCGCCGCGGTATGGTGGTTCTGGCTGCGCGGGGGCGAGGAAGCGCCGGAGTACCGCACCGCGGACGTCACGCGCGGCGACATGGAATCGTCGATCTCCGCGCTCGGCTCCATTCAGCCGAAATTCTATGTCGATGTCGGCGCGCAGGTGTCCGGCCAGCTGGAAAACCTGGCCGTCGAGGCCGGGGACGCGGTGACGAAGGGCGATCTGCTGGCCGAGATCGACCCGACCGTTCTGGAGTCCCGCGTCGACGCCAGCGAGGCGCAGCTGAGGCAGCTCCGCGCCTCCTACGAGGAACAACAGGCCCAGCTCCAGCTGGCGCGGTCCGAGGAAGCGCGCGCGCAATCGCTGTTCGAGGCGAACGCCATCAGCGGGCAGGAGCTGGATTCAAGCGCCGCCGCGCTGAAAGTCGCGCAGGCCAAGCTGGTCCAGCTGGCCGCCCAGATCGACGGCGTGGAATCCACCCTGCAGGGTGATCGCGCCAACCTGGACTACACGCGCATCTACGCCCCGATGGACGGCACGGTGGTGTCCCTGACCGCGCTGGAAGGCCAGACGCTGAACGCCAACCAGACCACGCCGACCATCCTGCGCATTGCGGACCTGTCCGTGATGACGGTCGAGGCGGATGTGTCAGAGGCCGATGTCAGCCGCGTGCGCGCCGGCATGCCCGCCTATTTCAACACGCTGGGCGAGCCGGACCGGCGGTGGGAGGCGACGGTGCGTCAGGTCCTGCCGCAGCCGGAAATCGTCAATGACGTGGTGCTCTACAAGGCGCTGATGGATGTCGCCAATGAAGGCCAGGCCCTGCTGCCGGACATGAGCGCGCAGGTCTTCTTCCTGCTGGGCGAGGCCAGCGACGTGTTGAAAGTCCCCGCCATGGCGGTGCGTGATGCGCCCGCCCGCGGCGAAGGCCCGGCGGCGGCGCGCGGCGGCGATGATCAGGGAAGCGGCGGCGCGGCGCGCAAGATGGTCATGGTGATGACCGATGACGGCCCCCGGCCCCGCCCGGTGCAGGTGGGCCTGAGCACCCGCACGGAGACGGAAATCGTATCCGGCCTGACAGAGGGCGAGCAGGTGGTCATCGGCGGCGCCATGCCGGCGCGGCCCGAGGGAGGGCCGCCGGGCGGCGGGCGGCGGTTCGGCCGGTGAGCGCGCCCCTCATCGAAATTACGGATGTCTCCCGCGTCTATAATGCGGGAGAGAACGAGGTCCGCGCGCTGGACGGCGTCTCCCTGACCATACGGGAGGGCGAGTTCGTCGCCATCATGGGCCAGTCCGGCTCTGGCAAGTCGACCCTGATGAATCTTCTGGGCTGTCTGGACCGGCCAACCGCCGGCCAGTACCGGGTGCGCGGCCTGGACGTATCGGACATGGACGCGGACGAACTGGCCGCGCTGCGCCGCGACACGTTCGGCTTTGTCTTCCAGCGCTACAATCTTCTGACCACCGTCAGCGCGCTGGAGAACGTGGAAATTCCCGCCGTCTATGCGGGCCGCAAATATGAGGAGCGCGAGGAGCGCGCGCTGGACCTGCTCTCGGACCTCGGCCTCGAAGACCGGGTGCATCACCGCCCGTCCGAGCTATCGGGCGGCCAGCAGCAGCGGGTTTCGGTCGCCCGCGCCCTGATGAACGACCCGGAAGTCATTCTTGCCGACGAGCCGACCGGCGCGCTGGACAGCCGCTCCAGCGGCGATCTTCTGAGCCTGCTGGAAGATCTGCACGGCCAGGGCCGCACCGTCATCCTGATCACCCACGACCCGGAAGTCGCCGCCCGCGCCCACCGCCAGATCGAAATCCATGACGGCCATATCGTTTCCGACGCCGGGGCGGCGGACGCGCCCTCCGCCCCGGTCGGGGGCGATGTCGCGCTCAGCCGCGGCTCGACGCCCCTGGCCCAGGTTGGCGAAGCCGTGAAGATGGCGTTCCGTTCGCTGCGCGTGAACCTGTTCCGCACGGCCCTGACCCTGCTGGGAGTGGTGATCGGCGTGGCGGCGGTTGTCGCGATGCTGGCGATTGGCGAGGGCAGCCGTCAGGACGTGCTGGCGCGGTTCGAGACCCTTGGCCCTGACCTTCTCTTCGTCCGCCCCGGCGCGCCCAATACGCGCGGACGCGGCAGCGATATCGCCACCCTGACGATTGACGACGCCGGGGCGCTGACCGAAATCGGCAACATTGCCTACGCGGTGCCGGAGCGGAACAGCCGCGCCACGCTGCGCGCCGGCGCCACCGACTACCAGACCAGCATTCTGGGGACGAGCGCCGACTATGACGAGGCGCGCAACTGGCCGGTGGCGAACGGCGCCTTCTTCACCGACGACGATGTCAGCCGTTACGCCTCGGTTGCGGTGGTCGGCTCCACGGTGGCCGAAACGCTCTATCCCGACGAAAACCCGATCGGAAAATTCGTGCTGGTCGGCGGCGCGCCGTTCGAGATTACAGGCGTTCTGGAAGCCCGCGGCGCCAGCAGCTTCGGCTCCGACCAGGACGACATCGCGATTATTCCCATAACCACGGGCTTCATGCGCCTGTTCGGTCAGCAATTCCTGAACGGGATCACGCTGCAGGTCGCCGACACCTCCGCCATCAGCGAAACGGAGGAAGCGGCCCGGCAAATGCTGATCCAGCGCCACGGGCAGGAAGATTTCCGCTTCTTCAACGCCGGCGCGCTGATCACCTCGATCGAGGATTCGCAAGCCAGCTTCACCATGCTTCTGGGCTCGGTCGCCGCCATTTCGCTGCTGGTCGGGGGCATTGGCGTGATGAATATCATGCTGGTCAGCGTGTCCGAGCGAACGCGCGAAATCGGCATCCGCATGGCGACCGGCGCGCGCATGTCCGACATTATGATCCAGTTCAACACCGAGGCCCTTGTCGTGGGCGCTCTGGGGGGCGTAATCGGGGTCGGAATCGGAATTTGTGTCGCAATTGCGTTAAACGGGGCTGGCATTACGACGGTTCTGACCCTACCTCCCGCCCTGTTGGCGTTTTCCAGCGCGCTGATTACTGGTCTGATTTTCGGTTATCTGCCGGCTCGCAAGGCGGCCCGCCTCGATCCGGTCATAGCTCTCGCCTCGGAGTAGCATTCATGTTTTCCAAAGCCGTCCCTCTGGTTCTTGCCGCCGCGTTCAGCGTGTCGGCCTGCACGACTTTCCAGCCCGTCGACACCGACGAGGTCAATATTCCCGCCGATTACAAATACGCGGCGGACGTCGAGGCGGCCAAGCCCGACCCGGCCTGGTGGACCGGCTTTGGCGAGCCCTCCCTGAATGGTCTTGTCAGCGAGGCGATGGACTCCAACGAGTCGATCGAGGCCAGCCTGCAACGGGTGGAACAGGCGCGCGGCGCGCTGCAAATCGCGCGGGCGCCGCTGCTGCCCTCGATCAACGGGTCCGTGAACGCCAGCCTGCGTGACGGCTCGGGCTCCGGCGTCTCCAGCTTCCAGCCCAGCGAAAGCGTCTCCGCCGGCGTCTCGGCCTCCTATGAGCTGGATCTGTTCGGCCGCAACCGCGCCCAGGCGCGCTCCGCAGAGTCGCAGCTGGCCGCCACCATCTTCAACCAGCAGGCGCTGGCCCTGACGGTGCAGTCCGATGTCGCCGCGTCCTATTTCACCCTGCTGGCGCTGCGCGACCGGATCGAGGTGGCGCAGGCCAATATCGACGCGACCGAGCGGATACTGGAGCTGGTCGAGACGCAATATGACGCCGGCGCGGTGTCCGGTTTCGACCTGGCGCGTCAGCGCAGCGCCGTGGCTTCCGCCCGCGCCCGTCTGCGCCCGCTGGTCCAGTCCGCCCGCCAGACCGAGCACGCGCTCGCCGTGCTGCTGGGCGAAACGCCGGAAGCGTTTGCCGCGCCGCAGGGCGATCTGACCGCCATCACCACCCCGGCCATCGAAACGGGCCTGCCGTCCGATCTGCTGCTGCGCCGGCCGGACCTTCTGGCGGCCGAAGCACAGCTGGCCGCCGCGGAAGCCAATATCGACGCGGCCCGCGCCGCGTTCTTCCCGACCATTGATCTGGGCGCCAGCCTGACCGCCCAGGACCTGACCAATTCCTCCGACCTGGTCAGCCAGCTGACGGCGGGCCTCCTGCAGCCGATCTTTGCCGCCGGCCGCCTCGAAGGCGGTCTGCAACAGGTTCGCGCGCAATATCTGGAACTGGCGGCGAATTATCGCCAGACCATCCTGAACTCCCTGCGCGACGTGGAAGATTCCCTCGTCTCGCTGGAAGCGGCGGAACGGCAGGAAGAGGATCTGCGCCAGGCGGCCGAGGAAGCCGGACGCGCGTTCGAAATCGCCGAGGTTCGCTATCAGGCGGGCGCAGACGATCTGATCTCCGTCCTCGACGCGCAGCAGAACCTGCTGACGGCTCAGGACAGTCTCGTCCAGGCGCGCCAGCAACGCCTGACAGCGTCCGTCAGTCTTTACCGGGCGCTGGGCGGCGGATGGTAGTCTGAGGCCAGAATAACGTGGATAACCTCTAAATTGTCGCGAAACCGCGATTGATTTTCCCCTGAAAGTTGATCTTAACTGATCGTTAACTCTAGCAGACCGTGAAGAATTCACGTCCCGCTCAGAGTTGATCCCGCCTTGCCCGCCCTGAAAGCCGGCGATGCGCGGGGGCCGCCAGGGGGAAGTGTGACTGACAGCGATTATCCCGACACGGATCCGGCGTGGCGCAACGCCGCCGCGATCTTTGCCGTACTTCTCATCGTGATCCTGCTGGCCGCGGCGGCTTACTGGATGATGCACGGACGCGACCGGCTCTGGCCGCGGCCGTCCGATCCGCCGCTGGACGCGGCGCTGGGCTGTTCCCTGTCACAGGCCGAGTGCCGCCTGCAAACCGCCCGCAACGCCATGGGCGGCGACCTGACGGCGACGCTGCGGCTGGTCGATTACTATACGGGCAACGCCCCCGGCGGCGCCGATACGCGCGACCTGACCGAGGCTTATGTCTGGGCCGGCATCGGCAAATGCTCCGTGACCGTCGGGGAGCTGGATTTCGAGCACCGCTTCCAGCGCGACCGCGCCGCCACCTATCTGGACGCCATCACGCCGCAGCTTTCCTCCAGCCAGCTGGACGCCGCGCGCCACAGGCTGACCGATCAGCTCAAAGGGCTGGGGGTTTCCGGCTATATCATCGTCGGCGACATGCACATGGCCGGCTGCGCGCTGGAGCGCGACCTTGTCCGCGCGGGCGCCTATTTCATCGCGGCCGCCGAATTTGACGGGTTCGGGTCCGACATCGCGGAGGCCCGGTGGCAGGAACTCTATCCCCGCCTCTCCTCCCGCGAGGCGGCGCTGGCGCGGCAATACGCCCAGCAGCTGTCGATTTCCCGGCGCGGCGGCTCCCTGCCCATTCTGGAGGCGGCGCTGCGCGCCGACGAAATTGACGTCGATGACCTGCAGATCGCCCTGATCGATCTGGGCCATCTGCGCGGGACCGTGGACGGGAAAATCGGGCCGCAGACCCGCGCCGCCGTGCGCAGCTTCCAGGAATGCGAAGGTCTGGCCGGCAATGGCGAGCTGTCGCCCGACCTGCGGGTGCGCATCATCCAGACCGCCGCCCATGGCAGCCTGGCCGATGACGATTTCCTGCCGCGCGGGGCCGCCAGCTGCCATCTCAGCCGCGGCAGTCCGCATTCCTCCCTGGTGCTGGGCATGATGTACATGTCGGGCGTGGGCGTTGCGCCGGACCTGAACCGGGCGGAGAACTATCTGCGCGCCGCCGCGCGGCAGGCCGGGCCGGAAGTGGACCGCCGTTTCAAGGTTTCCGGGCGCGCCAATCTGGGCCTCGCCCTGCTCACCTACAAATACAAGCTGCCGGAGGCGGCGACCGAGCCACAGCAACAGGCCCTGCTGGCCGAGACCTGCGAATATTTCAAGCGCGCCGATTCCTATCCGGGCGAACCGCTCGCCCATCTGCGGGAGGATATCGCCCGGCTCCGGACCGCGCTCGACCCCTATATGAGTTCTGGTGACTGCAGAGGTCCGATCCGCCGATGACCCGCCCTATCTTCGCCCTCGCCGCGCCGCTGGCCGCTCTGGCCGCGCTCGCCGCCGCGCCCGCTCCCGCCGCCGCGCAGGACCGGCCGGACTATTACGCCGTGCCGGACGCCAAGTGCACGGGCGAGCATCGCTACGGCAAATATTACGAGCATTGCGCCTATGACGCGGCGCTGGACCGCGACCGCTACGGCTATGGCGAACCGCGCCGGAAAAAGCCGCATGGCCATGGTCACCGGCCGCCGCCCGCCCCGGTCGTGATCTCCGATCCCAACCATGTTCTGGTCGAACCCGGCGGAACCCAGAGCATCGGCGCGTTCGGCGATCTTCAGGCCGCCATCGCCTACGCCATTGATGGCGGGCGCATCGTGGTCAAGCCGGGCACATATTATCTCGACCAACCTCTGGATATCGACAAATCACTGACCATTGAGGGTCTGGGCCCCTACGGCTCCATCATCATCCAGCCGCGCGGCGCGGCGTGTCTGGCCTTCAATCCGCCGACCCGCACCAACGCCCCGGCGCTGTTCATCTCCAATGTCCGTTTTGCCCCGCGCGGCGGCGCCGAGAGGCCCCGGGTGCAGCCTGTGCAACCGGTTCTGGCCGGCGGCCCGTCGGGTTTTGTTTCCGGCGGATTGATTACGCCCTCCTCCGAGAGCGCGCCCGGAACCTCGACCAGCCCGTGCATCGAAATCCGTCAGGGCTTCGTGCGGCTGGAAAATGTGGAGATGGATCTGCGCACCTCTCATGGCGGCGGCGTGCGCCTGATCGAAGGCGACCTGGAAGTTTCCGGCGCCGTACTGGTCGGCCCGGCGGAGACGGGCTACGCCTATCCGGAGACCCTGCCCGTCCGCCCGTCAGAAATTATCGAACGCTCGCCCTGCGACTGGGGCGGATATGGCGTCTGCGTCGCGGGCGGCGACGCCAGCGTGAAGGAAAGCGAGATCGCCGGCTTCCCGGTCGGCCTGCGCGCCAAGTCCAATACGGTGGTCGAGGAAACGCTGTTCCAGCGCAACGGCGTCGGCCTGGACATCGCCCAGACCGGCGACCGCTTCGCCGCCTCCCCCGGCGTGGTGTTGCTGGACAGCACGCTGCAGCTCAATGATGTCGGCCTGCTGCTGCGCTCCAGCTATCCCGGCGACATCCGCGCCTCCAGCTATGTGATCACCAATAACCGGGTCGCGGGCCTTTATGTCGGCGCGCCGCCGTCCGGCCGGTGCGAATTCTCATCCAGCGCCCGCATCACCTATAATGGCCGCCGTCCGGCCCTGTTATGGAGCGAGGGAGAACTGGCCGGCTGGGCGCGCAATCAGGACCGCTCCTACGCCGCGCCCTACGGCTCCGACAATATCTGGACGACCCGCGGCGCGGCCTATGATTGCCGCATCCCGGTGTACTAGACGCAGACAAACCGCCCGCCGCCCCTTTATTTTCTCCTTGTTGCGAGCCATTTGCATCACGCAACGCAATTCGAGGAGACAAGAGGGCATGCCGAACACCGCCGTAGCGACGCCTGAACAGGGCCAGGAACTGGCCCCCTGCCGCGCTTCCGACGAGACGCTGGAGCTGTTGCTGACCCGCCGCTCGACCGTCGCCGGGTCAATGAGCGAGCCGGGACCGGACGCCGGCCAGCTGCGCACGATCCTCACCGCCGCCGCCCGCGTGCCCGACCACCGCAAACTGGCGCCGTTCCGCTTCATCGTCCTGCAGGGCGAGGCCCGCACGAAAGCCGGCGAGGCGCTGGCCGGGGCCAGCCGCGCCGATCATCCCGATTTCCCGCAGGAACGTATCGATTTCGAAGGCGCGCGCTTCACCCGCGCCCCGGTCGTGGTCGCGGTCGTTTCCTCCGTAAAGGATGACGGAAAGACCCCGGAATGGGAGCAGGTGCTGTGTTCCGGCGCGGTCTGCCAGAACATGATCATCGCGGCGTCGGCCAGCGGTTTCGCCGCGCAATGGCTGACCGAATGGTACGCCTTCGACCGCCGCGTTCTGGACGCGCTGGGCCTGACGCAGGACGAACGCATCGCCGGTTTCGTCTATATGGGCACGGCCACCGAAACGCCGCTTGAGCGTCCCCGCCCGGACCTCGACGCCCTGATCACCGAATTTCGAGCCTAGTGCGCGACGCCGTCGGACCGGAAAACGGCGGCGGCGGTCATCAGCAATATTTTCATATCGAAGACAAAGCTGCGCCGGGCCAGATAATCCCGGTCCAGCGCCACTTTTTCTTCAATCGATAACCCGTCGCGTCCCTTTACCTGCGCCCAGCCGGTCAGGCCGGGGCGCAGCCGGTCCACGCCCGCCTCAGCGCGCAAGGCGATCAGGTCCTGCTGGTTATGAAGGGCCGGGCGCGGCCCCACGAAGCTCATCGCGCCGGTCAGGATCGGCCATAGCTGGGGCAGTTCATCCAGGCTGGTCTTGCGCAGCACCCGCCCCGCCGGCGTCACCCATTGCGCCGGGTTCTCCAGCAAATGCGTGGCGACGTCCGGCGTGTCGATCCGCATGGTGCGGAATTTCGGCATGGCGAACAGCGCGCCGTTCCGTCCCGCCCGGCGCGACCAGTGAATGGCCGGCCCCGGCGTTTCCAGCCGCACGATCACGGCGATCACCGCCAGAACCGGCGCCAGCACGATCAGGGCGCAGGCCGCCGCGGCGATATCGAAAGCGCGTTTCATTGGCCGCGCCGCTAGCGCGCCTGACCGCTCAGCAGCGCGTCGAAATAGGCGATGGTCTGGACCAGCCCTTCGCGCAGCTCCACCGAGGGCCGCCAGCCCAGAACGCTTTCGGCCTGTGAAATATCGGGGCGACGCTGGCGCGGATCGTCCTCCGGCATCGGCCGGTGCTCCAGCTGCGACTTCGATCCGGTCATCTCGATAATCTGCTCGGCCAGCGTTCGCACGGACACTTCATGCGGATTGCCCAGATTGAACGGGCCGGTCACGGCTTCGTCCGTGTCCATCAGGCCCGTCAGGCCCGCGATCAGGTCGTCGACATAGCAGAAGGAGCGCGTCTGCTCCCCGTCGCCAAACAAGGTGATCGGCGCGTCGTTCAGCGCCTGCACGATGAAATTGGAGACCACCCGTCCGTCATTGGGGTGCATGCGCGGCCCGTAAGTATTGAATATCCGCGCCACCTTGATCGGCAGGCCGTGCTGGCGCCGGTAATCGAAGAACAGCGTCTCCGCGCAGCGCTTGCCCTCGTCATAGCAGGACCGGATCCCGATCGGGTTCACATGGCCCCAATAATCCTCGGTCTGCGGATGCACTTCCGGATCGCCATAGACCTCGCTGGTCGAGGCCTGGAGGATTTTCGCGTTGGTCCGCTTGGCCAGCCCCAGCATGTTGATGGCGCCGTGCACGCTGGTCTTCGTCGTCTGGACAGGGTCGTGCTGGTAGTGAACGGGCGAGGCCGGGCAGGCCAGATTGAAAATCTCGTCCACTTCCACATAGAGCGGAAACGTCACGTCGTGACGCATCAGCTCGAAGCGCGGATTGTCCAGAAGGTGCTCGATATTGGCGCGCGCGCCGGTGAAGAAATTATCGGCGCAGATCACCTCCGCCCCGGCCTCCAGCAGCCGCTCGCACAGATGCGATCCCAGAAAGCCCGCTCCGCCTGTAACCAGAACGCGCCGCCGCGTGTGAAATGACCGATCCATGGTGCGTGGCTACGCCTCTATGTTGTTGAATCTTCTTATTTGCGGGTATAGGCCAGTCGCCGCGAACGCCGAATCCAGCTCAAAACCCTCAACCGGGGTGTTAAAGCAGAGCGAGCACGCCTCTGAAAGCGCTTGATGTTTTTAGTGATTTGGTTTGAACCCTGGCCCCGCTTGCGCTTTTATAAGCGCGGGGCATCTGTCGTGGGGGCGATCGGAGCATGATAGACAAATTGATCGGCGCACGCCGCCATTTGAAGATTGGCTTCGAATCTCTGGCGGCCTTTGGCGCCTTGTTTGTCGCTCACGCCCTTATCCAGCCTGATCTTGTTCTGGGCCTCGGCGCGACCGTCGAGAATATCTATCCTTTCGACCTGATCTTCTTCGCCGCCGTCTCCGCTGTCTTTGCGCTGCTGCTTCAGACGCACCGCATCGTCTGGCGGTTTATTTCCATCGTCGATTTCGGACAGGTGTTCCTGTCGGTGATCCTCAGCTGCCTGGCGCTGGTCGCCTTTTTCGCGGCGGCGCTTTCGGATTTCCCCTACCGCATGACGCTGCTGGCCTGCGCGCTCTACATGATCGTGTCGATCGGCGCGCGGCTGGTCTCCCGGCTGATGCGGCAGGACAGCTTCTCCTTCTCCCATCTGCGGCGCGACGAGGACGATCCCCGCGACCGGATGCTGATCATGGCCAGCGTGGCCGAGGCCGAGCCCTTCCTGCGCCAGATGCGCTATGGCCCGCGCGGCAATCGCCGCGTCGTCGGTCTGGCAACGCACGATTACCGCCATCTGGGCCAGCGCATTCACGGGATCGAGGTTGTCGGCTCCTCCGATGATCTGGAATCCGCCATCAAATCGCTGGACCGCCGGGGCGAGCGCCCCAGCATGCTGGTCATTTCCAGCATGGTTCGCGACACCGACGAGGTCCGCGGCCTTCTGAAGACCGCCAGCCAGTTGAAACTCACCCTCGCCCGCCTGCCGGAGATCGAGTCGATCAACGAGACCCAGCGCGTGCGGGTCAAGGAAGTCGCCCTGGAAGACCTGCTGGTGCGCCAGCCCGTGTCCATCGATTTCGACTCCGTGCGCGATCTGGTGAAGGGCAAGCGCGTGCTGGTCACCGGCGCCGGCGGCTCCATAGGGGCGGAAATCTGCCGCCAGGTCGCCGCGCTCGGCTGCGGCCAGCTGGTGCTGCTGGATCATTCCGAATACGCGCTGCACAACATCCTGCAGTCGATCCGCGAGGATTATCCCGGCATCGACAGTCTGGACGTGCTCTGCGACATCCGCGATCTCGGTTATCTGCACGACCAGTTCGCGGCCATCCAGCCCGACATCGTGTTCCACGCCGCCGCCCTGAAACACGTCCCCATCGTGGAGCGCCACCCGCTGGAGGGCGTGCGCACCAATCTGTTCGGCACCCGCAACGTGGCGCAGGCCTCCATATCGGTGGGCGCCGAACACATGGTGCTGATCTCCACCGACAAGGCGGTTCAGCCCGAAAGCGTGCTGGGCTCCACCAAGCGTCTGGCCGAGCTGTATGTGAAGCACCTGGCCGGCTCCTCGATGGCCCGCAAGACCTGTTTCACCACGGTGCGCTTTGGCAATGTGCTGGGCTCCACCGGCTCGGTCGTGCCGCATTTCAACCGCCAGATAGAGATGGGCGGGCCGGTCACCGTCACCCACCCGGAGATGGAACGCTATTTCATGACCATTCATGAGGCGGTCCAGCTGGTCCTGCAATCGGCGACGCTCAACGCGGCGCGCGAGGCGGCGGACGGCATCTTCGTGCTGGAAATGGGCAAGCCGATCCGCATCATCGACCTCGCCAATCAGCTGATCCGCCTGCACGGCATGGAGCCGGGGCGCGATATCGAACTGAAAATCTCCGGCCTGCGCGAAGGCGAACGCCTGCGCGAGGCGCTCTACGCCCCCAGCGAAATGGTCGAGCCGTCCGGCGTCGAAGGCATTATCTGCGTGTCCGAAAACGGCTCCGCCCCGCGCGTGGACGACGCCGTGATCGACCGCCTGGAAGGCCTGATGGAGGGCGGCCCGGACACCACGCGGCTGTCCAGCCTTCTCAAGGACCTCATCATCACCCCGTCCGGCGGCAGCTATCACTAAGCTTCACGGCTGAGTGACCCCGCCGCCGCGAAGGCTTGAACCGCGGGCAACAGTCTTTAAGTCAGGACGAACGGTTTTCTGACAACGGATTCGCTATAACCATGTCCGACGCACGACACGCGAAAGTTCTCATCATCGGCTCCGGCGCCGCCGGCTACACCGCCGCCATCTATGCGGCGCGCGCCATGCTGGACCCGGTCATCATCACCGGCCTGCAGCCCGGCGGACAGCTGACCATTACCACGGACGTGGAGAACTATCCCGGCTTCGCCGACGTCATCCAGGGCCCCTGGCTGATGGAGCAGATGCGCGAACAGGCCGAACATGTCGGCACCGAAATGGTCAATGACACCGTGACCGAGGTGGACCTTCACAGCCATCCGTTCCGCGCAAAGACTGATAGCGGACAGGAATGGACGGCCGACTCCGTCATCATCGCCACCGGCGCCCAGGCGAAATGGCTGGGCCTGCCGTCGGAGGAACACTTCCAGGGCTTTGGCGTCTCCGCCTGCGCGACCTGCGACGGGTTTTTCTATCGCGGCAAGGAAGTCTTCGTGGTCGGCGGCGGCAACACCGCCGTCGAGGAAGCGCTGTTCCTGACCAATTTTGCCTCCAAGGTGACGCTGGTTCATCGCCGCGACTCCCTGCGCGCCGAGAAGATCCTGCAGGATCGCCTGTTCGACCACGAGAAGGTCGAGGTGATGTGGGACAGCGCGCTGGAGGAAGTCACCGGCGACGAGGACCCGCGCGGCGTCACCGGCGTGCGCATCAAGAACGTGAAGACCGGCGACATCACCGATCACGCGGCGGACGGCGTCTTCATCGCCATCGGCCACGCCCCGGCGACGGAGCTGTTCACCGGCAAGGTCGCGATGAAGGATAACGGCTACATCATCACCGCGCCGGACTCGACGGCCACCGATATCGCCGGCGTTTTCGCGGCGGGCGACGTGACGGATGAGACCTATCGCCAGGCCGTGACGGCCGCCGGCATGGGCTGCATGGCGGCGCTGGAAGCGGAAAAATTCATCCACACGCTGCGCGTCACCACCGCCGAAGCGGCGGAGTAAGCCGCCCCCACTGGACGGCGCGGCGCGCGCCCGGCATTGTGAGCGTATGCTCACGCGCCTTCATACGACCCGTGAAAAACTGATGCGCGCCGCGCTGGAAATCGTGGCGGAGGACGGTTTTTCCGCCACCACCACCGCGGCCATCGCCACGCGGGCCGGGTTTGCCGAAGGCACGCTCTACCGGCATTTCAAAGGCAAGGATGACCTGCTGATCGAGGCATACCGCCAGTACAAGCGGGAGGTCTTTGAGAGCGCCCTTGCCGCCTATGACACGTCCGACAGCCCGGAAGCCCGCTTCAAGTCCCTGTGGCTGGCCGTTTATTGCGCTCTCAGCGCCGATCCCGAAGCCTGCGTTTTCGGCGCCCGTTTCGCCGAATCCTCCCTCTCTCTGAAAGAGGGCGGCGCGGCGCATGAGCAGATGAACGCCACGCTCACCGAATTCCTCTCAGACCCGGCCGCCGCGCCGCAGGTCAAGCCCATGCGCCCGGAACTGCTGGCCGCCCTCTTCTACGCCCCCATCACCGGCCTCCTGAAAGCGGAGCGGCAAGGCGTGAAATGGACGGAAGAGGACGTGAACGCCGCCGCCCAGGCCGCCTGGGACAGCTGGCGCAAACATTAAAGCGGAGCGACCGCCGTGGCGTAATCCATGGCGGTCCTTGAACCGTTGCCGCCGGGACTGGCCTCACCGGCGTTGCAGGCTAGCCCTGAACTGACCGGGCGTCATGCCCGCCATGTCCTTGAAGGCGCGGTTGAAGGGGCCGATCGAGCCAAACCCGCACTCCATCGCGATGGCGAGGATCGAGCAGCCGGCCATGTCCTCTCGGGCCAGCAGCGCCCTCGCCTCCTCTATCCGGTAATGGTTCACCATCCGGTTGAAGTTGGAAAAGCCGAGCGGGCCGGTAATGCATTGGCTGATCTTGTATTCAGGGTGACCCAGCCTGCGCGAGAGATCCGCCACCTTCAGCTCGGGGTCGCGGTAGATATGCTCGCTCTCCAGAAGCTCGGCGACCCTGCCGGCGAGCTGCCGGTCGCCGGTCAGACGGGTCTTCGGCCTGCGGCGTTCATCGCCCGCAAGAGGGTGATACATGCGATACCAGACGGCTGCAGTGCCGCCGATGAGCGCCACACAGGCGCAGATCGCCTGTGCCGTCTCTTCCCACGGACCCGCTTGCGGCACGCTCCGGAACCATATCACTGAAACCGCCAGAAGGACGCCGTAGCCTCCAAGGAAGGCGAACCGGAATCTCCGTTCGGCCGGCGCGCTGCCGCGCCCGGCTCCGTCCGCCGCCTCGACAAAGGTCATCAGCAGCACCGTCGAAGCGATAAGAGAGTGCACATTATCGAATGCGCGCAGCATTGATCCCTGCCCGGCAGCCCCGCTGCCGGCCGCGTAAAGCAGAACACCGGTCAAGAACAGGATAGCGACCATAATTTCCGGCCAGTTCCGCCGGGCGCCGGGCGGGCGGAAAAGGCTACGGGCGAGGAGCCAGCTCAGACCACACGTTACGCTGCTGGCGACGTGCAGAACGACATCAAGCGCCGGCGCCGCCTCGCCAATGACGTAGCTAAGCACGAAGGCCGCGACAGATCCTGTAAAGAGCGCCCAGTAGATGAAAAGCGGGGGAAGTGGACCGGCGGGCAGAATTCGCCCGCTGGCAGGCCCTTCAGTCCCCGCCGTGAAGAGGCGTGTGGCGATCACGGCGGCTCCCTCCTGAAATCTCGCGCTGACCGGCACACTAGGCGTGGCCGGCATATCGGACAAGACAGGCGGATTTTCTTTGGCCGATTTCCAAATCGGCAAGACGGCGCGGTTCCCAGCGGTTGAAGACAAGCCGTGGAGCGATGGTTCGCATCGCTTCGGAGACAAGAAAAGGGAATGTCACCACCCATGCCGAATGCAGAAATGAGCTATGCCGCCAAAACCGGCCCCGGCCGCCTCCTCAGCCTGACCGGCAAGATATGGTTCGCGGCCGCGCTGGCCGGTCAGGCTGTCTTCATCGCCTTCATCATAACCTATTATGGCCGCCGAACCGCCACCGGGGACTTCGCGGCCTGGAACGACAGGGGTCTGATCACCGGCCATGTGAGCGGCGATACAGTCGGCAATACGGTGTTCGCGATTCATGTCCTGCTGGCCGCCTACATAACTTTTGGCGGCCTCTGCCAGCTGATTCCGGCCCTGCGCCGGCGTTTTCCCGCCGCGCATCGCTGGAATGGCCGCGCCTTCATCGTCACAGCCGCGATCATGGCTGTGAGCGGGCTCTGGATGACATGGGGGCGCGGCTCCTACCTGTCGGTGATTTCAGGCGTCAGCGTCTCCCTCAATGGCGTTCTCATTCTTGTTTTCGCTGGCCTTGCCCTGAGCTTCGCGATGCAGCGGCGAATTGACATCCACAGGCGCTGGGCCATGCGCACTTTCATGGTGGTCAGCGGGGTCTGGTTCTTCCGGGTGGGTCTGATGGCCTGGATCGTCCTGAACCAGGGCCCCGTCGGGATGAACAATACGCTGTCAGGCCCCGCCGACATCGCCCTGTCCTTCGGCAGTTACCTCATCCCGCTGACAGGACTGGAGATTTATCTGGCAGCCCAGAATTCGAGCTCGGGCGGCGTCAAGCTTGCGGTGAGCGGCCTCGTCCTGTGCCTGACCGCTGTCATGGCCGTAGGCATCTTCGGCGCGGCCGTCTTCATGTGGTTTCCGCAAGCCTGAGTTTCGCAGGCAGCCGCATCTCACGGCCTGATGCGCGATAGCCGCGGCTTGAAGCACGCATTCTTGACGTGTGAGCGTTTGCTCATTATTGTGAGTGAATACTCACTCATAGTTTTATCCCATCGAACCTCAGGAGTCCCCCATGAGCAAACGAACCATCGGAAAATCTGATCTGAACGTCACCCCTGTGGGCCTTGGCTGCATGGGCATGTCATGGGCTTACGGTCCGGGCATGGATCACGCGGACGGCGCGAAGCTGATCCGTGAGGCCATCGAGGCCGGCGTCGATCATCTCGATACCGCCGAAATGTATGGAAGCGGCGATAATGAAGAACTGGTCGGCAAGGCGTTGAAGGACAATTGGCGGGACAAGGTGACGCTCGCCACCAAGTTCGGGCCGCTCATGGACCCCGAAACAGGCTTCCCCAAAGGCGTTGACGGCTCGCCGGAAAATGTCCGCCGCGCCAGCGAGGGCAGCCTGAAGCGGCTCGGCGTCGACACGATCGACCTCTACTATCTGCACCGCATGGACCCGGACACTCCGATCGAAGACACGGTCGGCGAGATGTCGCGCCTGGTCGAAGAGGGCAAGGTGCGCTTTCTGGGCCTGTCCGAATGTTCCGCGGAGACCCTGCGCCGCGCCCATGCGGTCCACCCCATCGCGGCGGTGCAGTCCGAATATTCCATCTTCACGCGTGACCTGGAATCCGAAATTCTCCCCGCCATGCGCGATCTGGGCGTCGGGCTGGTCGCCTATTCGCCGCTGGGACGCGGCATGCTGACCGGCAAGTACGACCAGTCGGAGAAACCGAAGGGGGATGACGATTTCCGCGCCCTCGCCCAGCCCCGCTTCGAAGCCGAAAACTACGAAGCGAACCTGAAGCTGGTCGACGAGATCAAGGCGGTCGCGGACAGCCACGGCGTCCTGCCCGCGCAGGTCGCGCTGGCCTGGGTTCTTTCCCGCGGCGATGACATCGTGACCATTCCGGGCACGACGAAATTCAAACATGTCGAGACCAATCTGGCGGCGCAGAAGGTCAGCCTTTCCGATGACGAGATTACGCGCCTGGGGCAGCTGGCGGACCGCGTGAAAGGCGCCCGATACAACAGTCAGGGCATGGCTTCGGTAAATCGTTAGGTCAGGCGCTGACCTTGGCCCGCGATTCGGCTATGCCTTGGGCATGGACCATATCGACTGGGACAAGCTGAAGACGTTTCACGCCGCGGCGGAGGCCGGCAGCCTCACCGCCGCGGCGGAAGCGCTGCACGTCTCCCAATCCGCCGTCTCGCGCCAGATCGCGGCCCTTGAGGACGATCTGGGCGTTGCCCTGTTCCACCGCCACGCCCGCGGCCTGCTGATGACCGAACAGGGCGAGCGCCTGTTCGAGATCGCGCACGACATGGCGGCCTCCGCCGCGCTGGCCGAAGCCAAGGTGCGGGACGCCCGCGACCAGCCCTCCGGCGATCTGCGCGTCACCACGACCATCGGCCTTGGCGCGGTCTGGCTCAGCGAACAATTGCCGGACTTTGTCGCCTCCTACCCGGACGTGAAACTCCACCTGATCCTGGACGACCGGGAGCTGGATCTGACCCGGTTCGAAGCCGACGTCGCCCTGCGCCCGTGGGAGGCGCGGCAATCGGACCTGATCCAGCGCAAACTGTTCCAGGCCAGCCAGAGCCTCTACGCCTCGAACGACTATATCGCGCGCAACGGCCCCATCTCCTCGATCGATGCGCTGGATGACCATCCGCTGATCCTCTATGGCGCGGACGCCGTCTCCCCGATGAAGCAGGCCGACTGGGCGGCCTATGTCGGGCGGATGGAAGGCGAGAAACCGCGTCAGGCCAGCCTGACCGTCGACAATCTTCTCGGCGTGGTGAAAGCCACGGCCGCCGGCGCGGGAATCGCCGGCCTGCCGGACTATATCGCCCGCACGGATGCGCGCCTTTCCCGTGTCCTGCCGGAGGTATCCGGCCCCGGCTTCGACGTCTATTTCCTCTATCCGGAGGAGCTTAAAGGCTCGAAAAGGCTCATCGTTTTCCGCGATTTCATCCTGCGCGCCGCCCGCCGTTTCGGCCTCCGCTAAGCCATGCGTTTTCGCATGGGCAATATGCTCATGCGGCGGTGCACAAAATGAATCACGTCCTCTATATGATCCCTCGACGGCGTCACACACGCCGCCCCGTTAACGACCCCATCGTAACGGACCATGCATACCCGTCTCCTCCCCATCCCAAGGTATGCATAGAACTCCAGAGCCGGGCCTACAGGGCCCGGCTCTTTTTTTGTCCCGACGAAAATCCACGCAAAAGAAAAGGGCCGCCCCGCTGGGACGGCCCCTTATGGTTGCCCGGTGGCGCGATGCCCTATTCAGCGGTCGCGCGCAGCATCCAGGCGGTCTTCTCGTGATAGGTCACGCGCGGCGCCACCAGATCGTCGGACGCCACATCGTCCAGCTCGTCCGCCAGCGCGACCACGTCCTTCGCCGTCTTGGCGACCGTCTCATGACCCTTGGTCAGATTGACCACCATCTGGTCGGCGCTCGGCACGCCATTGTCTTCCTTCAGCGACGTGCGCTTGGCGAAATCTTCCCAGCCCATCGGCGCATTGAAGCCCAGCGCGCGGATGCGCTCGGCGATCTCGTCCGTGGCTTCCCACAGCTCCGTGTACTGCTCTTCGAACATTTCGTGCAGCGTCTTGAAGCGCGGGCCGGTCACGTTCCAGTGATAGGCGTGCGTCTTCAGGTAAAGGACATAGGTGTCGGCCAGCAGCTTGGTCAGCGCCTCGGCCATCTTCTCGCGATTGTCCTTCGAAATGCCAGTCTCAACATCCATGTTTCAAATCTCCTCGCTTGGGCGTTGTCTCGTCGCATTGAAATGGGCGTTATGCCGCCCGCTTCAAGCGCTTCAGGGACTCAAAACGCGAATGCCGCTCATAAGTTCAATTTATGATGCAGGCCATTCTCAGTTAGCTAAGCTTTTGGCTGCGGCGTCCGGTTTTCTGTCCAGCTTCCACAATACTAGACTTGGCCCGCTTCGGTTCCAGAAAGAGAACACCATGATGAAAACCCTGCTCGCCAGCCTTCTCGCCGCCGCCAGCGCCGCCTCCGCCGCTCAAGCCCGGGACAGCCTGCCCGGCTCCACCTGGCTGACTGAAAACGGCGAAGCGAAAGTCACCTTCTTCCAGTGCGGCGACAACAACGCCCAGCTCTGCGGCGAGCTGTCCTGGCTGCAGCGGCAGGCGGAGTCGGACACCCCTGTCCTGGATGCCGAAAACCCGGACCCCGATCTGCGCAGCCGCGAACTGGAGGGCATCACCATGCTTTGGGGGTTCGAGCAGGATGACGACGGCGACTGGCGCGATGGCAAGCTCTACAAGGCCGACGAGGGCAAGACCTATCGCGGCAATATCCTGCCGCAGGACGACGGGACGCTGAAGCTGGAAGGCTGCGTCTTCGTCATCTGCAAAAGCCAGACCTGGACTCGCGTGGAGTCCTAAGCGGCCCGCTGCTGGTGCGAGACCTGATCGGCCAGCTTGCCGGTCAGTTCCGCCATATGCGCGAATTCCGCCCCGAACGCGCCGACGCCCTGCGTCGCCGAGCGCAGCTCGATGATCAGGTCGGCCATTTCCGATTGCGGCAGATAGGCCTGCACCTCGTCCCAGCCAGGCCAGCCCTCGCGCGCGTCAAACCCCATGATCTGCCCGCGCCGCGTCGACAGGATGGAGGTCAGGCGCGAAGTCGAGGCTGATGGCGCCGACAGCGTCACCTTGTAGACCGGCTCCAGCAGCACAGGCCCCGCCTCCTCGAACGCCGCCTGCGCCGCCTGTCGGGCCGCCAGCCGGAAGGCGAGATCGGACGAATCCACGCTGTGATGCGACCCGTCTGTCAGCGTCGCCGCCATATCGACCACCGGAAAGCCCAGCGGCCCGCGCTCCATCGCGTCCCGCACTCCCGCCTCCACGGCGGAGAAATAGCCCTTCGGCACCACGCCGCCGGAAATCTTCTCGTCGAACCGGAAGCCCTCGCCCCGGCCCAACGGGCGGAAGGCGATTTCCACGTCGCCATACTGGCCGTGGCCGCCCGATTGCTTCTTGTGCTTGCCGCGGATTGTCGCGGACCGGCGGATAGACTCCTTGTAGGGCGTCGACGGCGGACGGGTGACCGCCTCCAGACCGAATTTCCGCTTCAGCCGCGACCCCGCCACGGCCAGATGCACTTCGCCCTGCCCGCGCAGCAGGAATTCGCCCGTATCCGGCTCCGGCGCAAAGGACAGGGACGGATCTTCCTCGGCCAGCTTGTTCAGGGCTGTGCCCAGCTTCACCTCGTCGTCCCGGCTGCCCGCCTCGATGGCGCGGGCAAAGACCGGCTGCGGCAATTCGCTGGCCGGCGCGTACAGGGACCGCCCCTCGCCCGCCAGATCGCCGGTTTTCAGATTTTCCAGCCGCCCCAGCGCGACCAGCTCGCCCTGACCGGCCTCGGCGATCTTCTCCGTATCGGCGCCCTGCAGCGCGAATATCCCGCCCACGCGGGAGGTTTCGCCATCCGGCCCGGTCAGGGTCGCGCCGTCCTTTATCGCGCCGCCCAGAACCCGCGCGATGGACAGCTTGCCGCTCTGCCCGGCATGGAGCGTCTTGGCGATATAGGCCGCCGCGCCTTCCGCTCCCTCCGCGCCCAGGCGCCTGGCGGTTTCGGCCACGTCCGGCGTCTCGTGCCGCAGCGCCTTCATCAGCCGCCGCACGCCGAACCCGTTGGCCGCCGAACCAAAAAGGACCGGCACAATCTGGCCGGCCCTTGTTTCCTTGATCAGGTCTCCGAACACCTCGTCGCGGGAGGGTTCGATATCGCTCAGCAATTCCTCCATCAGGTGATCGTCGAAATCGGCCAGCTGCTCCAGCATGTGGAAGCGCGCATCGGCCTCCCGCTCGGTCTCGCCTTCCGGAATCTCCGCCTGTTCGGAGGGGCCGTCCGGGCGATAGATGAAGGCCCGCTCCAGCGCCAGGTCGATAAAGCCGGAGATGGACTCGCCGTCCCGCAGCGGGATCTGCCGCGCCACCAGCGGCGCTTCGCTGACCGCCTGCAGGGATTCCAGCAGGCCGCGCACGCTGCCCCGCGCCTGATCGATCTTGTTCACGAACAGCATGTGCGGCACGCCCAGCCGCTCCAGCCGCTTCATCGCGGGGTGCAGCAGCGCCGCCTTGTCGGCGTCCGGCTCGCACACCACCACCGCCATGTCGGCGGCCGGCAGGGCCAGCTCCGCATCCGCGGAAAATTCTATGGAGCCGGGCGTATCGATGATGCGATAGGCGTCGCCCATCCAGTCCAGCCGCGCGAAATTCGTCTCCGTCGACATTGCGCGCTCTTTCGCCTCGGCGCTCTGGTCGCCGACACCGCCCCGGCGCCCCGTTGCGCCGGCCGCGGCCAGCATCGCTTCCATCAGTGCGGTTTTGCCGGACCCGTAAGGTCCGGTCAGTGCAATAACCCGGGGAGTTTCAGAGAGTCTGTCAGCCATTGGTTCACCCGCCTTTCGCCCGTGATCGTGTTTTCGCACCGGGCTCGCGGCGGGCCGCCGCGGCCCAACACACAAGAAGAGGATTTATCGTTTCAGGCATTTGCGCCGCGCGCAAGAAAAACGAATCGATTCCGCGGCAGGAACGCCCCCCGCGCTCAGGCGTTTGAAGGCGAGGAATCAACCCCCGGGAGACGCCCCATGAATAACCGGACCGTCATTATCATCGTCACGCTGGTCGCCGTTCTGGCGGCCGCCTTCGTCATCTATGTCGTCGCCACCCAGCCTTCGGGCAGCACCGAACTCCCGGCGCTTGAAACGCCGGAAGTCGAAACGCCCGATGTCGATGTGGATGTCGACGAAGTCACGGTCGAGGACGAGGAATAGCGCCCTATTTCAGGGCCGCGCAGAACCGCTTGATGCGCGCCAGCGCCTCGGTCAGCACCTCGGTCGAGGTGGCGTAGGAGACGCGGAAATGCCCCGGCGCGCCGAACGCCGCGCCGGGCACCGCCGCGACTTTCTCTATATCCAGCAGCGCCGCGCAGAACTCGATGTCGTCCTCCAGCACATCGCCATTGGGCGCTTTCTTGCCCAGCGCCGATGAACAGTCGGGGAAGGCGTAGAACGCCCCTTCCGGCTTCAGGCAGGCCAGCCCGTCCGCATCGTTCAGGCCGTTGACCACCAAATCGCGCCGTTCCTGGAATATGGCGGCGCGCTCCGGAATGAAGTCCTGCGGCCCGGTCAGCGCCTCCACCGCCGCCCATTGCGAGATGGACGCGGCGTTGGACGTGGTCTGGCTCAGCGCCTTGCCCATCGCCTTGATCAGGTCCGCCGGCCCGCCGGCATAGCCGATCCGCCAGCCCGTCATGGAATAGGCCTTGGAAACGCCGTTGATGGTCAGCGTGCGCTCATAGATATCCGGGCACGCCGCCGCCAGAGAGGCGAAGGTGAAATTGTCATAGACGATGTGCTCATACATATCGTCGGTCATCACCCAGACATGCGGCGCCTTGGCCAGCACGTCGCCCAGCGCCTTCAGCTCGTCCCGCGTATAGGCCGCGCCGGTCGGGTTGGACGGCGAATTGATGACCACCCAGCGCGTCTTCTTGGTGATCGCCTTTTCCAGTTGCTCCGGCTTGATCTTGAACCCGGCCTCGATGCCGGCCGATACGATCACCGGCTTGCCGCCGGCCAGCCTCGCCATCTCCGGATAGCTGACCCAGTAGGGCGCGGGCACGATCGCCTCGTCCCCCGGATTCAGCGTCGCCAGAAACGCGTTCCAGATCACCGCCTTGCCGCCGGGCGACACGCTGATCTGTTCATTGCCGTATTCCAGATCGTTCTCGCGCCGGAATTTCTGGGCGATCGCGCGCTTCAGCTCGATAATGCCGTCCGTATTGGTGTATTTCGTCTCGCCCCGGCGGATCGCCTCGATCGCGGCGTCCTTGATATTGTCCGGCGTATCGAAATCCGGCTCGCCCGCGCCAAGACCGATCACGTCATGCCCCGCCGCGCGCATTTCACGCGCCTTGTTGGTCACCGCCAGCGTGGCGGAGGGCTGAACGCGCTTGAGAGCTTCGGAAATCGGAACGCTGGGCATGGAATCGCCTTTCCGCAGGTGCGAAGGAAACGCGGACGCTAACCGCGCCCGCGTCAAAACGGAAGTGGCCGCAGCGCGTCCCGGCGCCCTTTTGCCCGCATTTGTCTACAAATCGCCCCGTGCGCGCTCCGCATCCCGCCCCTTTTCCGGCTCAGGTTCAACACTCGCCGGGGGGCGACGATCGTGGGGACGACGACATGAAAACCGCCCAATACACAACGCGCCGCTGGCTCTTTTACTGGGGCTATGCGGCTTTTTTCATATGGCTCATCACGCTATCGCCCGCCGCCCGGGCGCAGGACTTCGTGCGCATGGGGGATCCGGACTCCGGCTCCCTCCTGCTCAAGACCGATACGCCCGGCGAATATCTGGAAGCGCCGCAGGTCGCCGCCGATGTCTTCATTGACGTCACCGGCCCGATCATCCGCGCCCGCGTGACCCAGCGTTTCGAGAACCCGTCCGACAAATGGGTGGAGGGCGTCTATGTCTTCCCCCTGCCTGAGGATTCCGGCGTCGACCGCCTGAAAATGCAGATTGGCGACCGCTTCATCGAAGGCAAGATCAAGGAGCGCCGGGAAGCCCGCCGCATCTATGAGGACGCCCGCGAGGCCGGCCAGCGCGCCGGACTGGTGGAGCAGGAACGCCCGAACATTTTCACCAGCTCGGTCGCCAATATCGGTCCGGGTGAAACCGTGGTCATCCAGATCGAGTATCAGGACACGGCCCGTCTGAAGAACGGCGCCTGGTCGCTCCGTCTGCCGCTGGTCGTCGGCCCGCGCTATATCCCTGAGCCGACGCCCTTTATCGGCGTCTCCTATGACGGGACGCCGGAATTCCAGGTGTCGGATCCCGTGCCGGACCGCGGCCGCATCACCCCGCCCTTCCTGTTCCCGCACGACGAACCGGACGGCAAGGTGCGCCTGCCCGTCAATATCGAGGTGGACCTGAAACCCGGCTTCGCGCTGGGCGAGGTAACCAGCCCCTATCATCACGTGAAGATAGAAGACCGCCGCGATGGCGAGGCTGCGCAAGTCACGCTCGGCGGCGGCCCCATTCCGGCCAATCGCGACTTCGTGCTGAACTGGCGCGCGGCGGACCTCAACGCCCCGCTGGCCTCGCTCTTTACTGAGGAGCGGGACGGCGAAACCTACCTGCTGGGCGTCATTGCCCCGCCCGTTCGCCATTCCGCCGAGCCGCCGGCCCGCGAGGTCATCTTCGTCATCGACAATTCCGGCTCCATGGCCGGTCCGTCCATGCCGCAGGCCAAGCAGGCGCTCTCTTTCGCGCTGGAGCGCCTGACCCATCGCGACAGCTTCAACATCGTGCGCTTCGACGACACGTTCGAGGAAATCTTCCCCGCGCCGCTTCCCGCGACCGAGGAATCCATCGCCCATGCGCAACGCTTCGTGGACAGGCTGACCGCCGATGGCGGCACGGAAATGCTGCCGGCCCTCAAGGCGGCCCTGGCCGATACCACGCCGCGCGACGGTCGCCTGCGCCAGGTCGTCTTCCTGACGGACGGCGCCATCGGGAACGAGGCTCAGCTCTTCGAGACCATCAAGGCGGACCTTGGAGACTCCCGCCTGTTCACGGTCGGCATCGGCTCCGCCCCGAACTCCTACTTCATGACGCGCGCGGCGCGGTTCGGGCGCGGGACCTTCCTGCATATCGGCGACGTGAACGAAGTGGCGGAGAAAACCACCGAACTCCTGACCCTGCTGGAAAACCCGGCCCTGACGGACCTTGCGCTGGACGCCGGCGGCGCACTGACCGCCATATCGCCGTCGCCGCTGCCCGACCTCTATGCCGGCGAGCCGGTCACTTTCACGGCCATGCTGGACGGCGAGCTGACAGGGCCGCTCAAGGTCTCGGGCAATTTCCGCGGCCGCGACTGGGTGGAGACGCTGGATCTCTCGCAGGCCGTGCCCGGCAAGGGCGTCGCCAATCTCTGGGCGCGGGACCGCATCGCCGCGATTGAGGAGCTGCGGTTTGAGCCGCGCGCCGATTACGAGGTGATCGACGCCGCCGTCCTCGAAACCGCCCTCGCCCACTCGCTGGTCAGCCGCCTGACATCACTGGTTGCCGTGGATGTCACCCCGGCCCGCCCGGACGGTGAAACGCTCACCACGGCGGAAGTCCCGACCATGCTGCCTGATGGCTGGGAGTTCGAGAAAGTCTATGGCGACAGCCTCGGTCAGGGCCGCATGTACAAGGCTCAGGCCAATGCGCCGCAATACGCCGCCCTTCATGCCGCGCCGCCTCCTGCGCCATCGCCTGCAGCCGGGGAAGCTGACCTCGCCCCGGCCGCCGGGATGCCGTTGCCGCAAGGCGCGCTTCTTGTCCCGCTTCGTCTCACGGCGGGGCTGGCGCTGATCGCGCTGGCCGCCCTCCTTGCGGCCGGCGCGGCATGGCGGGGACGGGTCCGGTGCGCCTGACGCGCATCGCCCCGTTCGCGCTCGCAGCGGCTCTGGCCGCTGCGGGCGCAGCCCTGTTCGGGCAGGGGCTGTATCTCTCCGCCAAGGCGGAGGTCGCACAACTGCTTCTGAACCGGGCCTGGGACCGCTCCGTGCAAAGCCACACGGCGGCAAAGCCCTGGCCCTGGGCCGATACATGGCCGGTCGCCCGCCTGTCCGCTCCGCGCCTGAAACAAAGCGCGGTCGTTCTGGCCGAAGCCGGCGGCGAGGCCATGGCGTTCGGCCCGGCCCATCTCAGCCAGACGCCGCAGCCCGGCGCGCCGGGCGTCAGCGTCATCGCCGCCCACCGCGATTCCCATTTCGCCTTCCTGAAGGATCTGAAGGCCGGCGACACTCTGGTTCTGGAGACCGGGGACGGCCAGAAGGCGTTCAAGGTGACAGGGTTCGAGGTGGTGGATCATCAGGCCTCCGGCATTCACCCGGACGGCGGCCCGCCGCGTCTGGCGCTGGTCACCTGTTATCCCTTCGGCGCCATGCAGCCCGGCCCGCTGCGCTATGTCGTCTGGGCGGAGCCGGAGCCCGAACCCGCACGCACCGCTCGCCCCGCCGCGCGCCGCAAGGCATCATGACCGCAACGCGAATCAAAACGGGGTTGAACAGGTCATGGCGGGCACCGAACAGGAAGATTTCTGGCGCGGCGATTTCGGCGACGCCTATGTCGACCGCTCCAAGGGCGCGGAACTGGTCGCCGCCCGCACCGCCCTGTGGACCCGGATCCTGAAATCGACTTCGGGCGTGGAAAGCGTCACCGAGTTCGGCGCCAATATCGGCCTGAACCTGCGCGCCCTTTCAACCCTGCTGCCGAACGCGCAATTTAACGGCGTCGAAATCAACGCCAAGGCCGCCCAAGAGCTGCGCAAGCTGGACCGGACCCGCGTGCTGGAAGGCTCCATGCTGGACACCGCCCCGGGCCAGCCCGCCGACCTCGCCTTCACCTGCACGGTCCTCATTCACATCAACCCGGACCGGCTGGCGGACGCTTACGCCCAGATCGCCAAGGCCGCCGGGCGCTACGCCGTGATATGCGAGTATTACAATCCGGCCCCGGTCGAGGTCAGCTATCGCGGCCATTCTGAGCGCCTGTTCAAGCGCGACTTCGCCGGCGAATTCATGGAGGCGCACCCGCAATTTGCGCTGCGCGACTATGGCTTCGTCTATCACCGCGACCCGAATTTCCCGGCCGACGACTTCACCTGGTTCCTGATGGAGCGGACATAAAGAAACGCCCGGGACGCTGCGGCCCCGGGCGTTCCAGCGCCCTTCCGGAAAAGCGCTTGGGGAAGGCTTACGGAAGGATCACTTCGTCGATGACGTGGATGACGCCGTTGGAGGCTTTCACGTCGGCCTTCACGACATCAATGCCGTTGACCGTCACGCCGTCCGTGCCGTCAATCATCAGGTCGCCGCCATTCTTGGCGGTCACGGTCAGCTCCTGACCGTCCAGGTCCTTGGACCAAGTCTTGCCGTCCACGACGTGCAGCAGAAGGATGCTCTGCAGCTGATCCTGGTTCTCCGGCTTCAGCAGGTCTTCAACCGTGCCGTCCGGCAGCGCGGCGAAGGCCTCGTCCGTCGGCGCGAACACCGTGAACGGGCCGCCCGTGGCCAACGTCTCGGCCAGGCCCGCGGCCTGCGCGGCGGCCAGCAGAGTCTCGAACTGGCCGGTGGCGGCCGCCGTGTCGACGATGTTCTGCTTCTCTTCCATGGAGGCGGACTTGTCTTTGCCGCCGTGATGGTCGGCATGGGCCGCGCCGGCGCTCAGCAGGGCGGCGGTGGCGGCGGCTGCGAAGATGCGTTTCATTGTATCAAACTCCGTTGCTTGGGTGGGTTGCTTTCCCCCCGTACCCGCGTCCCTATACGCAGTCCGGATGCGCTCCGGATTATGTGAAACCGCCGTATCGACGCAGCCAGAAATCGCTCTATCTCCCATGAACTTTTCCTCTGACACAGCCGCCCCCGCGCACCCGGATGTCCTCGCCGCCATGGCGGAGGCGAACGCCGGTCCCGCGCCCAGCTACGGCAATGACGCGCGGACCGAAGCCCTGCGCGCGCGCCTGCGGGAGATTTTCGAGACGGACGATCTCGCCGCCACGGTCGTAACGTCCGGCACCGGCTCCAACGCCCTGGCGCTCAGCCTCCTCACCCCCGGCCACGGCGCCGTGCTCTGCCATGAGGCGGCGCATATTCACGAGCATGAGCGCGGCGCGCCGGAATTTTTCACCGGCGGCGCCAAGCTGCAGCTTCTCGAAGGCGACCACGGCCGCATCGCCATGCCCGCGCTGGAAGCGGCGCTGGCCCATCGCAACCCGGACTTTGTCCACGAGTGCCCGGCTTTCGCCCTCTCCGTTTCCAACCTCACCGAATTCGGCACGGCCTATAGCGCGGAGGCCGTCGCCGCCCGCGCCGACGCCGCGAAAGCCGACGGCCTTTCGGTTCATCTGGACGGCGCGCGCTTCGCCAATGCGCTGGCCTTCACCGGCGCGTCTCCGGCGGAGATGAGCTGGCGCGCCGGCGTGGACGCGCTCTCGCTCGGCTTCACCAAGAATGGCGGCATCAGCGCCGAAATCGTCATCCTGTTCGGTGAGACCGCCGCGAAATTCGGGGAGCTGGAGGCCCGCCGCAAGCGCGCCGGCCTGATGCCGCCCAAGACCCGCTTCACCTCGGCCGAGGCGCTCGCCATGCTGAAGGACGGCCTCTGGCTGACCCTCGCCGCCCGCGCCAACGCCAGCGCCCGGGCGCTTGCCGAGGGCTTTGCCGCCATCGACGGCGCGGAAATCGTCCACCCGGTAGAGGGCAATCTGGTCTTCGCCCGCCTGCCGCAGCCTGTGATCGACCGCCTTCAGGGCGAGGGCGCGGCCTTCTACCCGCTGGGCGGCGACCGCGTCTGCCGTTTCGTCTGCTCATGGGCGACCACGGAGGACGAAATCACCGCCCTGCTGGACGCTGCGCGAACCTGATCGCCGCCTCGCGCGTTGAAGGGGGCAACTCCCCGATACGCCAGAGCGAGAGGCAAGATCATGGAACTCAATCCCGAAACCGTCTGCGGCCTTATTCTTCAGGTCCGCCAGTTCGACGGCAAATCGCAGGAGCCGATCACCGAAGGCTCCAACCCCTCCGACACCGACGCCGGCGACGTCCCCTACAAGGAGACGCTGGAAGAAACGCCCGCCGATTCCATCGAGAGCGTCATCCGGTCCGAAATCGGCGCCATGAACCATGAGGAGCAGCGCGAACTGGTCGCCCTGTTCTGGATCGGCCGCGGCGATTTCGAGGGCGAAGAGTTCGAAGCGGTCAAGAAACAGGCCGCCGAACGCGAGGACGGCTCGACCATCGACTATCTCCTGAACGAGCCGCTACTGGGCGATCATCTCGCCAACGGCCTCGCCGCCATCGGCCAGCCCTGCCAATTCTGAAACTCCGAACTGGACAGGCGCGCGGCAAAACCCATCTTCGCCTTCCATGGTTGAAGACGAACGCCTCAAGAGCCTGAACGACAAGCCCGCGAACGCGGACGGCGCCTATGTCCTGTACTGGATGCAGGCGTCCATGCGCACCCGCTATAACCACGCCCTGTCCGAGGCCATCGCCCGCGCCGAAAAGCTGGAGAAGCCGGTGGTCGTGGGCTTTGGCGTCATGGACGACTACCCTGAGGCCAATGCCCGCCACTACGCCTTCATGCTTCAGGGCCTGGCGGACGTCGCCGCGAACCTGAAAGACAAGGGCATCCGCTTTGTCCTGCGCCACGGCCACCCGGCCGATGTGGCGCTGGAATTGGCCAAGGACGCCTGTCTCGTCATCTGCGACCGCGGCTACACCGCGCACCAGAAAGCCTGGCGCGACACGGTCGGCGAAAAAGCCGGCGTCCAGGCCATACAGGTGGAATCCGACATCGTCGTCCCGGTCGAGACCGCCTCCGACAAGCTGGAAAGCGCGGCCCGCACCATCCGGCGCAAGATCAATGACCGGCGCGACGATTTCATCCAGGAAATGCGCATCCCCTCCCCGTCCAAATCCTCCCTCACGCTGGGCGGGCTGGAGGGTCTGGACGCGTCAGACTGGGAAGGCGTGCTGGACAGGCTGAAGCTCGACCGCGCCGTCAAACCGGTCAGCGATTTCACCGGCGGCGAGGAAGCCGGCCAGCGCCTCCTCAACACCTTCATCGACGACAATCTGGCGGATTACGCCGACCGCCGCTCCGTCCCGCATGACGGCGCGGCCTCCCGCCTTTCCCCCTATCTCCATTTCGGCAGTCTCTCCCCGGTCGAGATCGCCCTGAAGTGCAAGAACGCCATCGCCCCGCAGAGCGAGGGCCTGAGGTCCTTTCTGGAGGAGATGATCGTCCGCCGCGAGCTCTCCATCAATTTCGTCAATTACTGCCCGGACTACGACAAGTATTCCGGCGCCGTCCCCGACTGGGCGCAAACCACGCTGAAAGCCCACCGCCCCGACGACCGCCCCCATATCTATACGCGGGAGGAGATGGAGGCCGCCGACACCCATGACGATATCTGGAACGCGGCGATGACCGAGATGGTGGAGCGCGGCTATCTCAACAATCACGTCCGCATGTACTGGGTGAAGCGGATCATGGACTGGACCAACACGCCGGAATACGCCCACGAGACCGCGCTCTATCTAAACAACAAGTATTTTCTGGACGGCCGCGACCCCAACAGCTTCTCCAACATCGCCTGGGCCTTCGGCCGCCACGACCGTCCGTTTCAGGAGCGCGCCGTCATCGGCAAGGTCCGCCCCTTCACCGACGCCGCCCTGAAACGCCGCTTCGACGTGAAGGCCTACGTCACACGCGTCCGGGACGGCGATTTGTTTTCCTGATTACCCGTCCAGATTGATCTTCCCCGCCCCTTCGGCGAAACTGCAGGCCGACTAAGGGAAGGTCCTGATCATGACATACCGGAATGCGCCATTCGCCATACTCGCCGCCTTGTTGCTGTGCGTCAGCGCCGCAAGCGCCGCGCAGGATGACGCCGAGCGCATGAACGCGCTGCTCGGCGCCGCCGACAAGGCGACCGCATCCGGAAATCACGAGACTGCGGCAGAGTATCTCGGCCAGCTCCTCAACATGGAGCTGCGTCCCGTGGAGCGGTTCGAAGTGCTCCTGATGCGCGGAAACGCCTACAAGGCCGCCGGAAACACCGAGCTCGCCGCGCAGGACTGGCGGGCCGCTCTGGACACCGGAGAGGCCACGCTCGCCCAGCAACACGCGATCCTCAACGCCACGGCGGCGCTCTGGGTCAAGGCCGACGAGCGTGAACGCGTCGAGGAAATCATCGACAACTGGCCGCTCGAACAACCGCCCAGCGAAGCCCCGGTTTACTACCTCGCCAAGACCTGGACCATCGACCACGAGTTCGGCAATGCGCTGGACTACACGCGCCCGCTCGTGAACTACAGCAACTCACCCAACCACATGGAATATCTGCGCCTGATGCTCTTCCTGCTCACGGCGGAGGGGCGTGACGGCGAAATCGAGAACCTCATCAGCCGTTTCGAGGAACAATGCACCGAGATCCTCAGCGTCTCGGACGCCGACGCCTCCCCGGCGGTCAGGATCGCCGTTCAGTATCCTTATCAGGCGGCCAAGTGGGGCCGCGAAGGCGCCTGTGACATGACGTTCGACGTAAACCGCCGCGGAGAGACGGAAAATATTCGTGCGGATTGCACGAAAGAGATTTTCGAACGGACCTCGATCAAGACCGTGGAGAAGTGGCTCTACCTGCCAAAGATCGTCGATGGCAACACAGAGCCCCGATACGGCATCCAGACCCGCCTGACCTATGACATGCAGGATTAAGGCTTGAGTTGATCACTCTCCAGATCGGCTACCTCACAGGGAGACTCCGAATGAACCTCTCAAGGCCGCTTTGCTTAGTGTTCTGCGCGGTTTTGGTTTCAGTTTGCCTCCCCGTCGCCGCTGCCGCCGCACAGCAAAACGTGGCCGATCAACTCAACGATCTCGTCGGGGCGGCCAACGCCTCGGCCGAGGCGGGCGAGTATGACCGCTCGATAGACTATCTCGATCAGGTGCTCGCGCTGGATCTTCGCCCTGTGGAGCGGTTCGAGGTCTTGCTAATCCGCGCCAACACCAATCGCCGTGCGGGCAATCACAAGGCGGCCGCGACGGACTGGCGCGCCGCGCTGGAGACCGGCGAAGCCACGCCCGGGCAACATGACGCCATCATGGGTGGAATCGCGGATGTCTGGATTGAGGAAGACAATAGGCAGGCATTGGCCGGCCATGTCGCCGCCTGGCAAAATCCGGGGCCTGCCGCTGCGCCCGCCTTATTCTGGCTAACGCGCGAATGGCTGCTCAAAGACGAATTCGATCATGCGCTGGCCTATGCGCGTCCGCTCGCTGAAATCGACCATCCGGATCGCCTCGAACATCTGAAAATTCTTATCGCCTTGCTGGTTCTTGAAGAAAAAACCGCCGAACTGGACGCGCTGATCAGCCGGTTTGAGGATGAAACCACCGCACTGATGAACGTGCCGGACATGGACGCCGAACCTCTTTTCCGCAGAGCCGTGGCTTATCCGGACCGCGCGGCGATGCAAGAGCGAAGCGGTTATTGCGATATGACCTTTGGCGTGAACCCTCGCGGCGAAACCGAAAATATTTCCGCGGAATGTTCGTCGGAGGTTTTCAAGGACATGTCCGTTTCTACGGTGAAGAAGTGGCGCTACCTGCCCCGTATCGAGGGAGGGAAGCTCAAACCCCGCAAAGGCGTCAAAACCCGTCTGAACTACACCATGTCAGAAGGTTCTCGCCGCATGCTCAACCAAAACAGGCCAAAGTAACAATCCGGATCGCCCTTCGGCGCCGCACAAAGACCTCCCGCATGACGTGTGCTAACGTGCGCGTCAACAACCGATCAGGGAGGATTCGCTTATGCCCGCCATGCTTCGTTTCGCCTTAGGCGTTCCGGCCGCGGCCGGCATAGCCATTCTCCTTTTCATCGGAATGCGCGGCCTCATCGCCATCGGGGCCATTCCGGTGGAGGAACCGGAAGTGCGCGAGAAGGTCGATATCTTCCAGAAACCGCCGCCTGATATTAAAGAACCCGTTCGCACTGAACCGGAATTTGTTTCGCCTCCCCCCGCGCCGAAGCGGTTTGAAACGGAAACAAAAGTCACGCCAACGGCGCCGGAGCACAAAGTCGCGGGCATCGTTCCGGCCTTCAGCCTGACCATTGAGGGCGGGGAGACCGGCCCGATCCACATCGACCAGAACCCGCAGCCCATCGTCCGCATCCCGCCATCCTATCCCCCGCGCGCCAGCCAGGCGGGTAAGGAAGGCCATTGCGATCTTGTCTTCGATGTCGGGCTGAATGGCGCGCCCATGAATATCCGCGCCGCCTGCACGGATGCAGTCTTTGCAAAATCGGCGGAACGCGCCGTCGAGGGCTGGAAATACAATCCCGGCGTGCGTGATGGCGCGCCCGTGGTGATGCGCGGCGTCCAGACGCGCATCCTTTTCGACTTGGACGGTTGATCTCCCACCGTCCCTTTCCCGCCGTTCGTCGCTGAAATTTATCGGACGGACGGTTCACTTCCCGGCCGCCATGCGCAAGCTTGGCGGTCGTTTTTTATTCCACGGGGGACGCCGCCATGCAGACCATGCCCACTCAGCAACAGGATGATTCCGGCGGACAGGAAGGCGAACCGGTTGAAAGCGCCGGGGAAACCTTCACCGATGTCACGGAAAGCCTGCAGGAAGTCGGCGTTTCCCTGACCGACTGGGTGACCGGCATCGGTCAGGAAGAGATGCTGGTCATCGGCGTCGCCGTCGGGGCGTTTGTCATCCTTCGGTTGCTGCGCTCCGTCGTGGCGGGCCTGTTGAAGGGCGGCAAGAAAGTGCCCGATCTGGCCTGGCGCAAGATCATCGGCCGCGTCCTCAACTCGACCCATTCCTTTTTCATCCTGATAGCCTGCCTGGTCGCCGCCTCGCCCTTCCTTGGCCTGCCGGACCCGGCCTCCGGCGCGCTGACCGTGATCTTCCGCATCGCGCTCATCATTCAGGCCGCGCTGTGGATCCGTAAATTCGCGCTGGCCTTTGTCCAGCGCCGCGCCGGCGTCGGGAAGGAAGGCGACCCGACAACGCTCGCCAACGCCATTTCGGTCGTCACGGTCATCATCAATGTCGTCGTGGTGGCCTTCACCTTCCTGCTGTTGCTGCAGAACGCCGGCATCCAGATCACCCCGCTGCTTGCCGGTCTCGGCGTCGGCGGCCTCGCCATCGGCCTCGCCGCGCAGGGCATTTTCTCGGACCTGTTCGCCGCACTCTCGATCATCTTCGACAAGCCGTTCGAGCGCGGCGACTTCATCGATTTCGACGGCACCGAGGGCACGATCGAGAAGATCGGCCTGCGCACCACCCATATCCGCTCCCTGACGGCGGAATTGCTGATCGTCACCAACGCCAAGCTGCTCGACACCATGATCCGCAATTACCGGCAGATGAGCGAACGGCGCATTTTCTTCAATGTCGGCGTCACCTATCAGACCCCGCCCGACAAGGCGGAGAAAATCCCGGAAATGCTGAAAGAGGCCATCGAATCTCAGGAAGACGTGCGGTTCGACCGCGCCCACTTCATCGATTTTGGCGACAGCGCCCTGATCTATCAGGCGGTCTATTACGTGCTCTCCCCCGACTTCGTGAAATACCGCAATACGCATCAGGCGATCACGTTCAAGCTGTTCCGGAAATTCGCCGATGAGGGCCTGGATTTTGCCTTCCCGACCCGCACCATCCATTTCTCCGCGCCGGACGGTTCGGGCGTGGACCCGCGGGAATTTGGCGCTTCCGCCGCCAATTCCGGCTCCATGCCGGTGACCGATGGCGGGAAACCGGGCGGCGGCGAAGGCTGAAACCGCTTGCGCGGGGGCGTGTTCGGGCGCATAGCCGCGCGCCGATGAACGCGATTGCACCCATCCCGCCGGGCGATAACGCCCTCACCGCCATGGCTGACGATCTGGCCGGAAAGGGCTGGGCGCGCGCCGATGGCTGGTTCGGGGCGGAGCTTTGCGCCGCCCTTCGCGAAGACGCGCTGGCCCGCTTCATGGCGGAAGAGGACGCGCCCGCCGGCGTCGGGCGGGAGGGCGATTTCACCCTCGACCGCTCGGTCCGCCAATGCCGCCTCGCCTGGCTTGACGGCGGGGACCCGGCGCAATCGGCCTTCCTCGCCCGGGCCGAGGCCCTGCGGCTGGAGCTGAACCGCCGCCTCTATCTGGGCCTGCTGGAGTTCGAGGCCTGCTACGCCTTCTATCCGGAGGGCGGCTATTATGGCCGCCACCGCGACAGCTTCCGCGGCGCCCGCAACCGCGTCGTCTCGCTGGTCCTCTATCTGAACCCGGAATGGGACACGGACTGGGGCGGCCAGCTGATCGTTTATGAGGACGAAACGCCCGTCTCCGTGGATCCCGCCTTCGCCTCGGCCGTCCTGATGCTGTCAGAGGAGACCGAGCACGAAGTCGCCGAGACGCGCCATCCGCGCCTGGCCGTCGCCGCCTGGTGGCGGGTCAATCAGACCGTGGTGCGGGAGACCCCGCTGGCCGCCATCTGAAGGCGCGGCGTCAGGCGTAGCGTTTGCGCCGCCCCATCCCGCCGAACAGGAAGGCGATAAACGCCCCGATCGCGCCGAACACGCCCGCCCCGGCGCCGGCATGCGCCGCGCCGTCCGTGGTGGTCGGCACGGCCGGCTTGTAGTCCTCCACCGTGCGGCCAAGGATCTCCCGGTCCGGGTGGCGCATGATGATCCAGGTGCGCTCGAACGGTCCGGCATTGCGCAGCTCGGCATAGAGGTTCCGCAGATACTCGTAGCGCGCCACGGTTTCCCGCATCCGGCCACCCTGCCCCTGCACGAAATTGCTGCCGGTATTATATTCGTCCAGCGCCTGGTTGCGGTCCAGCCCGCCCTGCGCGGCATCCGCGTCGAACCGTTGCACCACGGCCTCCAGCTCGTCCGCGGCGCCGCCGACGCGCTGGGTGTATTGCTGGCCCAGCTCCGGCGCCTGGGAGGCGCCCAGCGCCCCGGCCGCGGCCATGATGGTGATGAAAGTCTTGGTCGCCATTTGTCCCCGCCCTTGCCGCGCGCGTGGCCGCGCGCTTCATGATCAACACCCCGTTAACGCCGATCATAACGCGAAGTTGCGGCGCACGCACACTATCGCAAAAGAAAAGGGCCGGCGCCTTTTCAAAAGCCCCGGCCCGATCCCGTTGTCTGCCGCGCCTACTCGGCGGGCGTGTAGCTGGCCTTGTAGACTTCCGTCCACTCGGCGTCCTCGTCGCCGGCCGGGCGGACTTTCACTTTCCGCTCCATCGTATCGCCGGTCTTGGCGTGCCAGACCTTGGAGTAATACTCCTCGCCCTTGTCCTTGGTGACCATCGTCCAGCCGTCCTCGCTGACATCCCAGCTCTGCAGCCAGGACATGGATTCCTCGCCCTCGGAATCGACCACCGTCATGCCGTCTTCGTGGTAGCTCATGGTCCAGCTGCCCATCGGCGCCTCGGCGCCGTCGGCGTGCACGGTGACCGTGACCAGGCCGTCATCGGCGTCGACGACGGAGACCGACTCCGTCCCGTCCACCCACTCGCCGGACTCCTTGTCCAGCCGCGAATATTCGCCGTCCCATTCGCCGACGATGTCGCCGGCCCAGGTTTCGGCGTCGGCCTCGGTCCAGCCGGCGGCCTTGTCCTCTTTCATCTCGTCCGGATTGGCCATTGCCGGGGCGGCCATCAGGGCGGCGGCGCCCGCATAAAGTGCAATACGCATCATGTCTTCACTCCCCACTCTTTTATCGTGGGAGGGCGGCGCGGCGCCGGGATGGCGCGGCGTCCACGCTCCCGATGCCGCGCATTTTACACCAAAGCGCAGGATGGAGTCTCGAAATTCGGGCCCGCAGCCCTTAATTTCACCGCCATGTCCGAAGACTTCCAGCTCGACGACCCGGCCGCCCGCTGGGTCCCGCACAAGCCCGCCCGTCCCGAGAAATCGGAGGGCGGCAAGCGCTTCAAGGTGGTCAGCGAGTTCGAGCCCAAGGGCGACCAGCCCGCCGCCATCAAGGAGCTGGTGGCCGGCGTGAACGCCCATGAGCAGGACCAGGTCCTCCTCGGCGTCACCGGCTCGGGCAAGACCTTCACCATGGCCAAGGTGATCGAGGCGGTGCAGCGCCCGGCCATCATCCTCGCCCCCAACAAGACCCTCGCCGCCCAGCTATACGGCGAGTTCAAGTCCTTCTTCCCGGACAACGCGGTCGAGTATTTCGTTTCCTATTACGACTATTACCAGCCGGAAGCCTACGTCCCCCGCACCGACACCTATATCGAGAAGGACTCGTCCCGGAACGACGCCATCGACCGCATGCGCCACTCCGCCACCCGCGCCATACTGGAGCGGGACGACGTCATCGTCGTCGCCTCGGTCTCCTGCATCTACGGCATCGGCGCGGTGGAGACATACGCCGGCATGGCGCGCACCGTGAAGGCGGGCGACCGCATCGACCCCCGCGAACTGATCCAGCACCTCGTCGCCCTGCAATTCACGCGCAACGACGCCGCCTTCGGGCGCGGGACCTTCCGCGTGCGCGGCGACGTGGTGGAGGTCTGGCCCGCCCATATGGACGACCGCGCCTGGCGCATCGATTTCTTCGGCGACGAGATCGACAAGATCTCCGAGTTCGACCCGCTGACGGGCCGCGCCTACACGGAGCTGGAGGGCGTGAAGCTCTACGCCAACTCCCACTATGTCACCCCGCGCCCCACCCTGAATCAGGCCGTGCAGCAGATGAAGCGCGACCTGAAGGAGCGCCTCGCCTGGTTCGAACAGCACGGCCAGCTTCTGGAGGCCCAGCGCCTGCAACAGCGCACCGAGTTCGATATCGAGATGATCGAGGCCACCGGCTCCTGCCCCGGCATCGAGAACTATTCCCGCTATCTCACCGGCCGCCAGCCGGGCGAGCCGCCCCCCACCTTCTTCGAATATCTGCCGGAGGACGCGCTGGTCTTCGTCGACGAATCCCACGTCGCCATCCCGCAGATCGGCGCCATGTACCGGGGCGACTTCAACCGCAAGAAGACGCTGGCCGATTACGGCTTCCGCCTCCCCGTCTGCCTCGACAACCGCCCCCTGAAGTTCGAGGAGTGGGACGCCATGCGCCCGCAGACCCTCTCGGTCTCCGCCACGCCGGGCAAGTGGGAGCTGGAACAGACCGGCGGCGTCTTCACCGAACAGGTGATCCGCCCCACCGGCCTCATCGACCCGCCCGTGGAGGTCCGCCCCGTCTCGAAGGACGGCTTCTCACAGGTGGATGACGTCATCGCCGAGGTGAAGGAAACCACGGAGAAGGGCTACCGCACCCTCATCACCGTCCTCACCAAGAAAATGGCCGAGGACCTGACCGAATACATGCATGAGCAGGGCGTGAAGGTCCGCTACATGCATTCGGACATCGATACGGTGGAGCGGATCGAGATCATCCGCGATTTGCGCCTTGGCACGTTCGACGTGCTGGTCGGCATCAACCTGCTGCGCGAGGGGCTGGATATCCCCGAATGCGCCCTCGTCGCCATCCTGGATGCGGACAAGGAGGGCTTCCTGCGCTCCGAGACTTCGCTGGTCCAGACCATCGGCCGCGCCGCCCGGAACGTGGACTCAAAGGTCATCCTCTACGCCGACAACATCACCGGCTCGATGGAGCGCGCCATGGCCGAGACCAGCCGCCGGCGGGAGAAGCAGGAAGAATTCAACGCCGAACACGGCATCACCCCGCAATCCATCAAGCGCAACATCGCCGACATCATGGACAGCGTCTATGAGAAGGATTCCGTCACCGTCAAAAAATCCCTCCCCGGCATGGCCGAGGACGCCGAGGCCTACAAACCCGGCGACAATCTCCAGGCCGTCATCAAGGACCTCGAGAAGAAAATGCGCGAAGCCGCCTCAAACCTCGAATTCGAGGACGCCGCGAAATACAGGGATCAAATCAAGAAGCTGGAACAGGCCGAGGTGTTGGGGGACGTCGTTTGATCCTGTTAAACCCTAAGGAGCGCCCGAAGGGCACGTCACGAAAGGCCGCGACCAGATCAAGAGCTGGAACAGGCGGAAGTGCTGGGGATGTGGTTTAAAGCGTCATGCTCGTAATAAAGCCGAATCGATTAGCTTTTTCGAAAGCAGGCCTCTGTGTTGGTGGATAACCTTCCTACCCAATTTATCAATATCCACGCTATTTGAACTGGCCTTAACACCTTTCAAACACTTAAAGATAATAACGAGGCGCTGTTCGAGGATATGTCCAGGCATTTCCACAAACCACTTTGGTAAAGAGTATTTCAAACCATTCAGCGTTTCAATATTTTGTGCCCCTTCTGACACTATTTCAAACTCGTCAGCTATCCTTTTGCAAATGCTATCTACTATAAACTGCGCATTATTAGAAATATAATCGGCAGTTAGCATGTAATTGTCAATTTCACCAACATCCAGACCAGCAGCCCCGTAACCCTCGGATCGTGCTAAAGAAGCCAGTATCAACGGATCCAATAAAAAGTTTTCTAGCGTGTAGCGTTCCCCCGCCCCTGATATATAAATACTTTTTTCATGAAATTCGTTATTGTCATAGTCAATTATTCCAACGATTGAATCTATGCCATTACCTCTTATCAACCGAACTACATCAATAACCCCCTCTCTAGAAGATTTACTTGAAAGAGCTATGTAATTTAATTTCGGTAGACCCGCATAGCCTTCTGACCAGAAGTGGCTCGCATACAATAATTCGTAAAATTCTTTATCCTTAAAAGATTCGCATACTACAGAAATGTCATCATCAGTGAACACCTTAAAATACGGCACACCGTCTGTTAACCTGCTAAGTGCTGTATGGCGATCTGAAGCGACAGGGACCCTTTTATCATAGTCCATCAGAAAAAGGTTTTCGGGGAGCGCAAAACTCACTGTCGCTATGGAATGCGTAGCAAGAACAATGTGGATATTATTATTATCCTTTATTAGTTGCTCCATTATATCTATCATTTTTCTAGAATATGTTGGGTGTAAAAATGCGTCCGCCTCATCTAATAAAATCAAACTTGGGAATGATACGTTATATGTTTTTTGAAATAAAAATATAGCAAGTGCAAGCAAGGTTCGTTCACCGCTAGAAAGATTTTCTATATCTACAGAGCTTTGCCCCACGCCCTTAAACTTAAAGGCCCCTCCCGCGACAACTTCCTTATGACTGGACGATAATTCCAACCCCACCTCAGACAAAGATTGTTGAATTCGCTCCCAAGGCGGCGGGCCATAGGACTCTTCAAACCTCTCCAAAGATATGCTTTCCATGTCCTTATCTATATACTCTTCGTTCAAATCCCCTTGCTTTACCGCAAATGCCCAGCGTTCAGTAGATCTTACAAATTCACGACAAATATCATAAGCTCTATATATTAAACCTATCTCTGTTTTCAGGACGAGCGCCTCGTTATCAACGGAAATCGTAGGCTTTGATAAATATAATATAACATCGAAAGTAGACACACCATTGTCGTAGAAATTTTCGTTCGATGATAATTCTTTTGCCGCCTTGAAAAATACATGCGCGACCGAATCATAGTCAAAATCTAATTTATTCTGAATAGTAAGCGGCTCATTCATATAAGAATGATAATTCTTAGTCGACGATCGAATTAACTCTACATATTCTTTTATTTTAATTATCGCCTGCTCAAGCGTTCTGAGTGTTTGGTAGATTTTTTGGGTTTCTCGTGTGCTTAGGTTTCCAGAGAATTCACTTTGATCAAATAAAGCTATCGAGTGTATCTCCTCATCATTGAGTATCGCCTTAGCGGTTCGGCCCTTGATTGCTTTTAGTAAGTGGGTTTTTCCGGAACCATTTTTCCCTGTAAGGATAGTTAACCTTGGGAGATCAATCTCAAATGGCTTGAGAGATTTTGATGAAACGCTAAGTTTGATCTGCATATGTTGGCCTGTCAGGCTGACAATGGAAACGGAATTGATGGCAACTTTGGCGCGGTCATCTCCCTACGTCAAAGTGTCGTGTAACAATATTTAGTTTTACTCTTAGCCCCTTATAAACGGTCGCGGATCGACGCCCTTCGCCGCTAACCGCTCGCGGATCCTCTGTTCGACAAGGCGGTCGACCTCCTGGTTGAATTTCTCCTTGAGGGCCTGTTCCTCGGCCCGGCGTTCGGGGGAGCGCTCATGGCGCAGGCGGCGGGCCGCGGCCGCCTCGGACCGGGCCGCGCGATGGCGGGCGAGCGCGTCCGCCAGCTGCGCCGCCTCCCGCGCCCGCCCGGCCTTCACCGCCGCCTTCACCCCCTGCCCCAGCGCGCATGTAAGGTCGGCCCGCTTGCTCTCCGCGCGCTTGCGCCCGCGCGTCCGGCGTTTCGTCGGTGTCGTCATGCGCCAAGCATAACCCCGTTCCGCCCGCCGGGGATGAATGGGCAATTATCAGACGGAAACTCCCCAAACACCTCCCCTCCCCCTCGTGGGGAGGGGATCAAGGGGTGGGGGGCGTCTAACAAACCCAACCCCGTTGCGGATCAACCTCATACGCCCCCTCATCCGGCCTGCCGGCCACCTTCTCCCACGAGGGGAGAAGGAACGCCGCCACCGCGCAAACGCCCCCTTTCATCCAAGGCGCCTTGGCCGCCGCTATACTCCTGCCCGTTTCCGTCATGGGGAGGGGGCCGGGCCCGGCTTCCGGCCCGATGGAGACGGCGGCTTTAAGGCGACCGCCCGCATTCCAGCCGGAACGGGAAGGACCTTTGCGCTCCGTCAGGCGCCAGTCTGAGGCTGAAATGCCCTGGCTATTAAGACTCTGACGGGTATGCGGATGGAGAGGCCGGTCGAGGCGACTCCCGCCCTCCGCAAACGCCGCCGCGGCGCGTCAGAGGTGGCGCGAAACGAAAACACATACGGTTCCCGGCGTCCCCTCACCGACGCGCCGCACCCTCCCCGCCCACGCCCTCCGGCTTGACCGGAGGGTCCAAGCTCCGCGCCACAAGGCGACGGAGACAGAGGCGTTCAAAGATTGAGCTGACGAAAGAAACAGTCCCCTCGCCCCTTTAGAAGGGGAGAGGGCAATGAAGCCCCAAAGCCCAAAGGTTTTGGCCGGCTGAATGGGTGAGGGGATGGCGGGCAGGATAGAGCACACGGGTTCAACAAGCCCCCTCACCCTTTCGCGCAAAGCCAGGCCGCTCACGCGCCTTGGGCGCTCAAAACCCTCTCCCCCTCGCGGGGGCGAGGGTGAAGCGCGCCGCCTAAGCCGCCTGGCCGTCGCCGGTCATGCAGAAGACATTGAGCTTGTTGCCGTCGAGGTCGCGGAAATAGCCGGCATAGAAGCCGGGCATGGCGCGCGGGCCGGGCGCGCCCTCGTCCTGTCCGCCCAGCGCCAGCGCCTTGGCGTGGACGCGGTCGACCGTGTCGGTGTCCGGCGCCTCCAGCGCCACCATGACGCCGTTGCCGACGCTGGCCGCCTTGCCGTCGAACGGCGTGGTCAGGCCGAGGCCCGGCTGGTTCATCGCGCCCCAGGCGACGAATTGCTCGTCCTCCATCATGCGGCCGTAATCGCCGAGCTCTTTCAGGAGGTGGTCATAGAATTTGGCGTTCTTCTCGAGATCATTGGTCCCGAGCGTGACATATCCGATCATGGGGGCGTCTCCTCGCTTTGGTTTTGTGTTCCGCATTTGTTCCAGAACGGGCGCGGTTCGCAAGTTAAATTTTGAAGACGGGCGGCAATGGCGGCGCAAAAAGAAACGGGGCCGGCGTTTCCGCCAGCCCCGTCTCGAATTTTTATCGCGCTGGAATGCGCGAGAAACGCCAGCTGGCGTTACTCGGCCATTTCCAGGTTGATGGCGCGGTCACCTTTGCCGCGGCGGTCAGGCTCGGTGTCGAAGGACACGCGCTGGCCGTCCGCCAGGCCGGGCAGGCCGGAATTCTGGACAGAGGAGATGTGAACGAACACGTCCTTCTCGCCGCCGTCCGGCGTGATGAAGCCGAAGCCCTTGGAGGTGTTGAAGAATTTCACCGTGCCGGTGTGTGAAGCCATTGTAAGGTCTCTTTCCTGATAAGCATGCAAATCCGCATCGGGCCTCATGCCCATGGTTCGGACCTGCTTTCAATTACGGCGAAAGCCCCGCCGCAGGGTACGCGCAAGTTATGTGTCGGTGTGGGGAAAGAGGTTTTTGTCTCAACCGCCGGTCCCGTTCGCCGGGAACAGGCGGGCACTTAATGGCTCCGCCGGGCCGTCACGCCCTTTACGCTCGGGGTCTATATACATTTTTCGCGCCGGCCGGCCAAGCGGAATTACTTATGGCTCAGGCGGCGGCGGTTTCCCGCCCGGCGCGCATCAGGAAATTGATGGCGAACAGCACAACGCCCAGCATGATCGCCAGCGCCGAGACGCCCAGAACCGGACCCGCCGTCTGCGGCGGCAATCCGCCGCCGAACATCAGGAACAGCATGGACAGCATCACCGTCACCCCGACCCCGTGCAGCGCCAGGTGCGCCCACGCCATCCACCCGGCCAGCATCGGCCAGGCGCGATAGCAGAGGCCGAACAGGAACGCCCCGATCCAGCCCAGCGCCAGTGCGTGAACATGCGTCACCCGCTGCGTCAGATCCCCGGACGCGCCCATATGCTCGCCCAGCCCCATGCCGCCCAGCGCGGCCAGAATACCGAACAGGATAAAAAGCTTGTCGACCTTGAACATTGTTTGCAGCCCTCCCCGGCCAAGCGGCGCGATTATAGCCGCGCCGGGCGGGCTGCAAATATAAAATTGAAAAGACCTAGCCGAATTCTCCGCCGGTGCTGCGCGGCTTCATGCGGATCAGGCGGGAATCCGCCACCGCCGCCTGCCGGTGCTTCACAGCTCTCTGGTAGTCCGGATCGGTGACCATCTCCAGAAAGGCGGAGGCGTTGGGATATTCGGCAATGAAGGCGGCGTCCCAGCTCTCCGTCTCCGGCCCGATCAGCATGTTGTCCGGCCGCCCGGCCCACGCTATGCGCCCGCCGACCCGCGCGAAGACCGGCCCGCTCTCCTTGCCGTATTCGCGATAGGCCTCGGCCCCGGTCGCGCTGCGGCCGTCCTCGTATTCCGCGGCGTCGCGGAACCGGACCAGGTTCAGCATGTGGATCGGCTCGTCCCGCGGCAGGTCCTTGAACGCCTCGAACGCCGCGCGTTCGGGATCGACATGTCCGGTCATCTCCGCTCTCCCTCGTCTTTTATGGGGCGAGAGCCTAGCGGCGGCAGGCGGCGCTGCAAATGGGCGCGTTGCGCATTGACGCCGCCAGCGCGCGCGGCCAAGACCCTGCCCATGAGCAGCATCGACATAAAGGGCCATGTCGCCCCCGGTTTCGAACCCGCCGCCGAGGCTTTCGCGAAGAATTTCGAGGATGGGCTGGAGGCCGGCGCCAGCTTTGCCGCGCAAGCGGGCGGCGAGACAGTCATCGATATCTGGGCCGGAACCGCGGTCACGAAAGTCGACAAGCCGTGGAGCGAAAACACGCTCGCCCCGGTCTTCTCCACCGGCAAGGCGGTCACCGCGCTGGTTATCGCCTCGCTAGCCGAACGCGGCCTGATCGATTACGACGCCCCGCTGGCCGATCTCTGGCCGGACTTCGCGCAACACGGCAAGGGCGAAATCACGATCGCCCAGGCGCTCAGCCATCAGGCGGGCGTGCCCGGCTTCCGCGAAGAAATGGATCCCGCCGACTGGTTCGACATGGACGGCATCGCGGCAAAACTGGCGGCCGAGCAGCCGTTCTGGGAACCGGGAACGCAGTCCGGCTACCACGCCATCACGTTCGGCATCATCGCGCAGGAAATCGCCCGCCGGTCAGACGGCCGCACCATCGGAACCATCCTGCGCGAGGATTTCGCCGAACCGAACGGCCTCGACCTGATCATCGGCACGCCGGAGGCCGAGCATGAACGCGTCGCCGCCATGGAGAAGCCCAAAGGCTATCCCGATTTCGGCAAGGTCGGACCGGAAACCCGCGCCGCCTTCCTGCAGCCCTGGTCCTCCCCCGGCCGCCGCGGCTCCGCGGCGTGGCGGGAATCCGAATTCCCGGCCGCCAACTGCCACGCCACGGCGCGTTCGCTGGCCGAATTCATGAACCTGATCGCCCGGCGCGGCCGGCTGGGCGGCACAGGCGTGCTGTCGGACGAGACGTTCGCGGCCATGACGAAAGAACGCATCCACGGCCCTGACCGCGTGCTGCCCTTCGATATCGCCTGGGCCGCCGGCCTGACACTGAACCGCCCGGACGAGGCGGACTGGTTCGGACCGGGTGAACAGGCGGCGGGGCATTACGGCTTCGGCGGCTCCTGCGCCTTTGGCGATCCGGAGCGCGAAATCGCCGCCGCCTACGTGATGAACCAGCAAGGCCGCGTGCTGGTCGGCGACGAGCGGCCGCGGCGCATCATCCGGGCGCTCTATGGCGCGCTTTGATGGCGCGGGCCTGAACAAATGCTCATTTGACGAAGCGCACGGCGGCGGCGCAGGCTGATTGCCGCAAATCGTCAATGTGGGGATTGATCATGCGCCTTCTGCTTACCGCCTGCGCCTTCGCCATCCTCGCCGCGCCCGCGCTGGCGCAGGAGGAGCAATCCGCCCCGCCACCGCCGCCTGGCTGCGAAGACCCGGCCTTCCGGCAGCTGGATTTCTGGATCGGCGACTGGTCGCTGAGCTGGGACAAGGCCGACGGGTCCAAGGGGCGCGGCACAAACTCCATCAGCCGCGAATATGACGGCTGCGTTATCTATGAGGAATTCTCCTCCCCCGAAATGGAATTCGAGGGGATGAGCGTTTCCACCTATGACCGCACCATCGAGTCCTGGCGGCAAACCTGGGTCGACGATCAGGGCGGCTATTACGATCTGGTCGGCGGCCCGGCCGAAGGCGAAGATCACGCCTTTGCGCTGGAGCTGGCGCGTCTTTCGGACGACACCCCCTATCTGCGCATGATCTGGCAGGACGTCACCGAAGACTCCCTGACCTGGCGCTGGCAGGGCAAGACTGGACCCGGCGCCGAATGGACCGACCGCTGGGTCATCGAGTACGCGCGCATCACGCCCTGACACTGACCAAAGAATGTTTTGAGCCGCGCTGACAGACCGCCGGATTGACGCACAATTATATTTCCATATATCTGGATATATCGAATCTATAGTCGAAAGCTTTCGCCATGCCCGCCGACAAGGACGCCCCGTTCAATGCCCTGTTCCTGTGCACCGCCAACTCGGCGCGGTCGATTCTGGCCGAGGCGATCCTGAACCGCGAAGGTCGGGGCCAGTTTCGCGCCTTTTCCGCCGGATCCTCGCCCAGGGGCGAAGTTCACCCCTATGCGTTGGATTTCTTGCGCAACCAGAACCATGACGTAGCGGATCTACGCTCCAAGAGCTGGGAAGAATTCGCGGGCGATGGCGCGCCAGAAATGCATTTCGTCTTCACCGTCTGCGACAACGCCGCCGGGGAGACCTGCCCGGTCTGGCCGGGCCAGCCCATGACGGCGCATTGGGGCGTTCCCGACCCCGCGGCCAGCGGCGGATCCGAGGCCGAGCAACGCCAGGCGTTTGCGGAGGCCTATCGGCAACTGAACAACCGGATATCGGCTTTTGTGAACCTGCCGCTGCGCAGCCTCGACCGGATGGCGCTGAAAACGCGTCTGGACGAAATAGGAGACGGGGGATGAGCCGAATGACCGATACGCGAGCCGCCCTGGCCGCCTTTTCCGCCCTGTCCCAGGAGACGCGGCTTGAGGCCTTCCGCCTGCTGGTGAAGGCCGAGCCGGAGGGTCTTCCCGCCGGCGAAATCGCGCGCCGACTGGACGTGCCGCAAAATACCATGTCCGCGCATCTTTCGACCCTCACCGCGTCGGGCCTTGTGCTGTCGCGCCGCGAGGGCCGGTCGATCATCTACCGCGCCGATCTGACCGCCATGCGCGGCCTGACCGCCTTTCTGCTGGAAGACTGTTGCCGGCTGGACCGCGAGACCAGCGCCCCGGCGCTGGCCTGTCTGGCCGCCGCCGGCTGTGAAACTGACAAAAACGGAGCCTGCTGATGAAACGCACCCATATCCATGTCGGCGTCAGCGACCTGACCGCCGCCATTACCCGCTATTCCGCCCTGTTCGGCGCCGCGCCGGTTCTGGTGAAGGACGATTACGCCAAATGGCTGCTGGACGATCCGCAACTGAATTTCGCGATCACGACACGGGACGGAAAACCCGGCGAAATTTCCCATCTGGGCATCCAGCTGGATAGCGAGGAGGAGCTGGACGCGCTGGCGGCCGGTTTGCGCGATGTCGACGCCCCCTTGAGCGCCGACCGGGATGCGCATTGCTGTTACGCCAAATCCGACAAGGAATGGACTGTCGATGCAGACGGCATCGCCTGGGAGCTGTTCGTCACGCATGAGCAGGATGAGAGCTTCGGCGAAGATCGCGCGCCCCGCGCCGCCGGACCCAAAAACGGCGAAACCGCCAAGGTCTGCTGCGGCTGATGGCTGACATGAGCAAGAACAACGCCGGGGACGCGCCCGGCGGCATCGGGCTGTTCGAAAAATGGCTGTCGGTCTGGGTCGGGCTTGGCATCGTGGCCGGAGTTTCACTCGGCTATCTGGCGCCCGCCCTGTTCGGCTTTCTGGCGGAGCTGGAATTCGCTTCGGTGAATTTCGTCGTGGCGGTGCTGATCTGGGCGATGATCTATCCCATGATGGTGGCCGTCGATTTCGGCAGCCTGCATGAAATCGGGCGCCGCCCGAAGGGGCTGATCGTGACGCTGGCGGTGAACTGGCTGATCAAGCCCTTCACCATGGCGGCGCTGGGCGTGCTGTTCTTCCGCTATGTCTTCGCCGGTTTCATTCCACCCGACGACGCCACGCAATATATCGCCGGGCTGATCCTGCTGGGCGTGGCGCCATGCACCGCCATGGTGTTCGTCTGGTCGCAACTGACGCGCGGCGACCCGGCCTACACGCTGGTGCAGGTGTCGGTGAACGACGTCATCATGATCTTTGCGTTCGCTCCGATCGCGGCCTTCCTGCTGGGCGTGACCGACATTGCCGTGCCGTGGGACACCCTGCTTCTATCGGTCGGGCTTTATGTGCTGGCCCCGCTGGCCGCGGGCGCGCTGACACGGCGTATTTTCTTTCGGCGCGCCGCAACCACGGAGAAGGCGGAAGCCGGTCTTGCCGCCTATACAGAGCGGCTAAAGCCGGTTTCCATGCTGGGTCTGGTGGCCACGGTCATCGTGCTTTTCGGGTTTCAGGGCGAGGTGATCCTGCAACGCCCCTTCCTGATCGCGTTGATCGCGGTCCCGCTGCTGATCCAGACCTACGGAATTTTCGTGATTGCCTATGGCGCGGCCTGGCTGTGGCGGATTCCGTTCTCCATCGCCGCGCCCTGCGCCCTGATCGGCACGTCCAACTTCTTTGAGCTGGCCGTGGCGGTGGCGATCAGCCTTTTCGGCCTGAACTCCGGCGCCGCGCTGGCGACCGTGGTCGGCGTGCTGGTGGAGGTGCCAGTTATGCTGTCCCTTGTGGCGATTGCAAACCGGACAAAAAGCCATTTTCCGGGGTGACAAGAGGCGCGGTCTGGTGAAAAACCCTCCCCTGATCACTGAAATGGGGCACTGGGGAGGGCAAACCATGATCCGCACGATTGTCATGACCGCGCTGCTGGCGACGGGCGCCGCGGCGCAGACGACCACGACAACAACTACGACCACGGAAGAAAAACCGGTCAGCTTCGGCGGCATGACCGGCACGGAAACGCGGTCCACCAGCAATACGCAATCATCTTCGCGGTCCGGCGGATCGTCGGGCGGCTTTTCGTTCAACACGGCGCAGAATTCGGGCTCTGCGGTCGCCAACCAGAATCGCAGCCAGAACCAGAACGCCGACGAGGCGCTGGGCGAGTTCCTGGGCGCGTTGTTCGGCGCGCAGCCGCAACAGTCATCGGGGACGCCGCAAGGCGACCGGCAATGGCGCTATGCAATCTCCCGGTCGGGATCGACGCTTTGTCACGTGACCCTGCACGAATATCAGGTCTCCAGCGGCAGCGGCCGCTATGCGACGCCGGGCGCCGATTGCCCGCGCGAGTGGCTGGGCGTGCGCAGCTATCAGATGAACACAAGCTCGGGCGAGTTGCGCCTATATGACGGCGCCGCGACGGCGTGGAGCGGGCGGCGCACCAGCAATGAACGCTATGAAGGGCGCGGCCCGGACGGCCAGACTTACACGCTTTCCATGACATCGCGCTCCGACACGCCGGGTGGCGACTGGAACGATACGCCGCGCTATGATTTCGACCCGGAAGACCTTTATGGAAGCTGGCGGATGAGCAAGCCCGACAGCTGGTCCAACTGCACCGTGGAATTCCCGCGTCCCGACACGGACAATGCGTCCCGGAAGCCGAACGCGGTGAACGCCCCGGCCGGTTGCCCCGGACAGGTGATGTTCGCCAAGCAGTGGTTTGTCAGCGATGGCGAACTGAAGCTGGCGGACAATTTCAACAAGGTGAAAGCCTCGCTGCGCCAGACCGGGCGCAATAGCTGGGAAGGCCAGACCGACCGCGGCGAAGCGATCCAGATGCGGCGCTAGACGAACGCCGCGTCCGGGTCTTCGGGCAGGACCTTCTCGACATAATCCTTCAGACGACGGGTTACGTCCTCCGGCTCGCCCTTCAGCTGTTCCGGCTGGATGGGCGGGCCGAAGGTGACGCGGGATTGCCGTCCCTTCCGCACCAGCATTTCGTGGAACAGCGTCATGTCGCGCAACGGCTCGCTGACCTTGTCGGCCAGATAGTAGAGGCGCGATGACCGGCCCGTCATGTGGACGGGCAGGATCGGCGCGCCCTTGCGCCGGGCCAGCGTCACCGCCGTCGGCTCCCACGCCGGATCGCGCAATTCGCCGTCGCGATACTTGGCGATGCGGCCCGCCGGGAAAATCACGATGGCCGCATCGCGCTCCAGCGCCTGCAGGGAAAGACGCAGCGTCTCCTTGGTCTTGCGGCGGTTGCGCTTGTGGGCTTCCCACTCCACCGGGATCAGAAACTCGTCAAAGCGCGGGGCCACGCGAAACGCGTCCGAATTGGCGAAATAGACCAGGTCGTTCCGGACAGGCCGGACCAGGTCGTCGATCACTACGCCATCCGCGATGCTGGTCGGATGATTGGAGACGATAAAGACCGGCCCGGTTTCCGGTATACGGTCGGCGCGCACCGGGTCCAGATCCATGTCCAGAATGCCGCTGACCCAGCGGATCGCCTCGACCCCGTGCATGTGGTGCAGGGCGTCGGCCATCTCCACCGCGCGGTCATAGCCCAGCAGCTTGTAAAGAAGCGGCCGGACCAGCGGCCATGACCAGTCGTCCATCCAGCCCCTGGCGCGCTGTCGCAGCAATTCTTCCACCACCTCGCCGCCCGGCTTGTCATCGGGGCGCCGCTCGAACGCGGAGTCCTCGGGCGGGGTGAGAATCGGCTCAGTTGTCATGCCAGCGAAGATGGGATCGATTGCCTGCGCTGCGCAAGCGCAGCGCCGCGATTGGCGCCGCGCCGTCCAAGGCGTTATCACTCCGCCAAAGATATTTTCAAAAGCATAGCGAGGAAGCCCTCCATGACGCGCGAGATCACGCATTTCATCAATGGCGAACACGTCAAAGGGACGTCCGGCCGGTTCAGCGATGTCTTCGACCCCAATACGGGCGAAGTTCAGGCCCGCACCCCGCTGGCCACGGCCGAGGAAGTCGCCAGGGCCGTAAAGTCCGCCGAGGAAGCCCAGCATGAATGGCAGGACGTGAACCCGCAGCGCCGCGCCCGCGTGCTGTTCGCGTTCAAATCTCTGGTCGAAAGCCATATGGAAGAGCTGGCTGAGCTTCTCTCCAGCGAGCACGGCAAGGTAGTCGCCGACTCCCGCGGCGACGTGCAGCGCGGTCTGGAAGTGATCGAGTTCGCCTGCGGCATCCCGCACCTTCAGAAGGGCGAATATACCGACTCCGCCGGTCCGGGCATTGATGTCTATTCCATGCGCCAGCCGCTGGGCGTGGGCGCGGGCATCACGCCGTTCAATTTCCCGGCCATGATCCCGATGTGGATGTTCGGCATGGCCATCGCCACCGGCAACGCCTTCATCCTGAAACCGTCCGAGAAAGACCCCAGCGTGCCGATGCGCCTGGCCGAGCTGTTTATCGAGGCCGGCGGGCCGAAAGGCCTGCTGAATGTCGTGCACGGCGACAAGGAAGCGGTGGACGCCATTCTGGAGAACGAGACGATCAAGGCGGTCAGCTTTGTCGGCTCCTCCGACATCGCGCACTACATCTATTCCAAGGGCACGGCGAACAATAAGCGCGTCCAGGCGATGGGCGGGGCGAAGAACCACGGCATCATCATGCCGGACGCCGACATGGATCAGGTGGTCAAGGACCTGGTCGGCTCGGCCTATGGCTCCGCCGGCGAGCGCTGCATGGCGCTGCCCGTGGCCGTTCCGGTGGGCAAGGACACGGCCGACGAGCTGGTCGAACGCATGATGGCGGAAATCCCGAAGCTTCGCATCGGCGTCTCCACTGACAAGGACGCGCATTACGGCCCGGTCGTTTCCGCCGCGCACAAGCAGAAGATCGAGTCCTATATCAAGATGGGCGTAGACGAGGGCGCGGACCTGCTGGCCGATGGCCGGGGCTTCACCCTGCAGGGGCACGAAGACGGCTTCTTCGTCGGCCCGACCCTGTTCGACAATGTCACGCCGGACATGCAGTCCTACAAGGAAGAGATATTCGGCCCCGTGCTGCAGATCGTGCGCGCAGACGACCTTGAGGAAGCGGCCCGCCTGCCCTCCGAGCACCAGTACGGCAACGGCGTGGCGATCTTCACCCGCAACGGTCTGGCCGCCCGCGAATTTGCGGCCAAGGTCAATGTCGGCATGGTCGGCATCAATGTGCCGATCCCGGTGCCGGTGAGCTATCACAGCTTCGGCGGCTGGAAGCGTTCGGCCTTCGGCGACACCAACCAGTACGGCATGGACGGCGTGCGCTTCTGGACCAAGGTGAAGACCGTCACCCAGCGCTGGCCCTCCGGCGACATCGGCGACCAGGCATTCGTTATTCCGACGTTCCAGTAGGTCCCAATAGTGGGTGAGTCCCCGGAAGCGGCGAAAGCCGCTATCCGGGGTCCATTCGGTCTGGAAAGGACTGGATCCCGGATCGGCTTCGCCGTCCGGGAGCTTCCGTTTTCTCTGCTTTGAAGCGCGGCTATAGTCATCACCATGACCACATTCGAATTCCGCACCGTCCCGCACATTGTCTCCGAACCCGGCGCGTCGAAGCGGCTGGCGGCGCTCGCCGGACCCGCCCTGAAAGACGCGAACCGGGTGTTCATCGTGACCGACAAGGGCGTGCGCGGCGCGGGCCTGCTGGAGGACGCGGCGGGCGGTCTGGAAGACGCCGGAATCGCGGTCGAGATCTATGACGGCGTGGTGGCGGACCCGCCGGAACGGGTCGTGCTGGAGGCCGCCGGAAAAGCAAAGGCGTTCGGCGCCGAGGCGGTGATCGGGTTTGGCGGCGGCTCCCCCATGGACACCGCCAAGCTGGTGGCCCTGCTGGCGGGCGGCAATCAGGCGCTGTCCGAGATGTACGGCGTCGGCAACGCCACGGGGCCGCGCCTGCCGCTGATCCTGATACCCACCACCGCCGGAACAGGCTCCGAAGTCACGCCCATCGCCGTGGTGACGACCGGCGAGACGACCAAGATGGGCGTTTCCTCCCCGCCGCTTTATGCCGATATGGCGGTGCTGGACGCGGACCTGACGCTGGGCCTGCCCAAGCACGTGACGGCGGCGACCGGCATCGACGCCATGGTCCACGCCATCGAATCCATCACCTCGAAAGTGAAGCGCAATCCGGTGTCGGAGGCGCTGGCGCTGGCCGCGCTTTCGAAGCTGCACGGCGCCATCGAACGCGCCTGCGCAGACGGCGGAGATCGCGAGGCGCGCTCCGACATGCTGACAGGGGCGCTGCTGGCCGGGCAGGCCTTTGCGAACGCGCCCGTGGGGGCCGTGCATGCGCTGGCCTATCCCATCGGCGGCATTTTCCATGTGCCGCACGGGCTTTCCAACAGCCTGGTCCTGCCGCACGTGCTGCGCTTCAATCTGGATGTCGCGGGGGCTGACTATGCCCGCATCGCGGGCCATCTGGGCCTGCCCGCAAAAGCCGGCGCGCTGATCGAGGAGTGTGAGCGCATCGCGGAAGCGGTCGGCATCGAGCGGCGGCTGACCGAGGTGGGAATCAATCACAACGACCTGCCGCGCATGGCGGAAGACGCCATGCTGCAGACCCGTCTTCTGATGAATAATCCGTGCGACGTCACGCAGGACGACGCGCTGAAAATCTACACGGCGGCGTTGTGAGCAACCAGCAACGCGGGTTCCGCGCCGACTACGCCGCCTTCGAGCCGCTGGATACGCGCTGGGCCGATAACGACATCTACGGCCACGTGAACAACGTCGCCTATTACGCCCTGTTCGATACCGCCGTGAACCGGTTCCTGATCGGGGCCGGGGTGCTGGACATCCATCATGGCGAGACCATCGGGCTGGTGGTGGAGACCGGCTGCAAATATTACCAGCCGCTGGCCTTCCCGGACCGGCTGGAGGCGGGCCTTCGCGTGGCGCGGCTTGGCAACAGCTCCGTCCGCTACGAGGTCGCCATCTTCCGCGAGGGGCAGGAGGACGCCGCGGCCGAGGGGCATTTCGTCCATGTCTATGTGAACCGCGAGACGCGCCGCCCCGCCCCCCTGCCCGACGATTTCCGCGAGGCGCTGACCCCGCTGCTGAAGGATGAGTGACGCCGCCTTCATGGCGCGCGCGATGGAGCTGGCGCGTGCGGCGGCAGAGGCGGGCGAAGCTCCCATCGGCGCGGTGATCGTGGACCCCGAGAGCGGGGAGATCGTTGCAGAGGCGCATAACGCCCCCATCGCCAAACATGACCCCACCGCCCATGCCGAGATCCGCGCCCTGCGCGCCGCGGCCAGGGCGCGCGGCAATTACCGCCTGACCGGCCTGACCCTCTATGTAACGCTGGAGCCCTGCGCCATGTGCGCCGGGGCGATCAGCCACGCCCGTATCGGACGCGTGCTCTATGGGGCCGGCGATCCGAAAGGCGGCGCGGTGGATCACGGCGCGCGCTTCTTCGAACAACCGACCTGCCACTGGCGGCCGGAGGTCGAGAGCGGGGTGATGCGGGAGGAATCCTCCACCCTCCTGAAGGATTTCTTCCGGGCGCGGCGCGCGACAAAATCTTAAAGTTTTTATTGAAACTCGATTGATCCTTATTGACATTCAATAAGGTTCTGTTTCACTCCCGCCATCTACTCTGGAGGGAGGAGCCCCTGATGACTCTCAAATATCTGCTTGCAGCATCCATGCTGATTACGCCCGCCGCCGCCCTGGCGCAGGACGATGTCCCGCTGATCCCGCGCGAGGACATTTTCGGAAACCCGGAGCGCGCGCAGGCGCGCATCGCCCCCGAAGGCGACGCCATGAGCTTTATCGCGCCGGTCGACGGCGTGCTGAATGTCTGGGTCGCGCCGGAAGGCGATCTGGACGCCGCCGCCGCCATCACCAGCGATGACAGCCGCGGCATCCGCAATCATTTCTGGACGCCCAATGGCGACAGCCTGCTCTACATGCAGGATGTCGGGGGCAATGAGAATTTCCACCTCTATCAGGTGGACCGCGAAGGCGGCGAGGCGCGCGACCTGACGCCGATGGATGGCGTGCGGGCGCAGGTTTACGCCATGAGCTACGACCACCCGGATGAAATCGTGGTCGGGCTGAACGACCGCAATCCGCAGCTTCACGACGCCTGGAAAGTCGATCTTGAGACCGGCGAGCGCGAGCTGGTGTTCGAGAATCCGGGTTATGCCGGCCTGCTGTTCGACGACGAGCTGGCCGTCCGCGCCGCCATGCAGCAAACGCCCGGCGGCGGGTTCAACATCATCTCGCTGGACAGCGAGGAGCCGAAAGTCCTGATCGAACTGGGGCCGGAAGACGCTCTGGCCTCCAACGGCCTTGGCTTCAACGATGCGGGCGATGCGTTCTACATGCTGGACACGCGCGGCCGCGACAAGGCGGCGCTGGTCCTGATCGACGCCGCCACGGGCGAGACGCGCGAAGTGATCGCCGAGTCGGAAGTCGCCGACATTTCCAATGTCCTGTTCGATCCGATGACGAACGCGCCGCTGGCCTATGCGGTGGAGAAGGAGCGTGTGGAATGGACGCCCCTGAACCACGAGATCGCGGAAGATTTCGCCGCGCTGGACGCCGCCCTGACCGGCGACTTCACCGTCACCAGCCAGAGCATGGACAACACGGTCTGGATCGTGGCGGAGGATTCTGCGGAAAGCCCGGCCACTGTCTGGCGCTATGACGCCGTGAACAACAGCGCGGAGCGCCTGTTCACCATGCGCCCGGCGCTTGAAGACGCCCCGCTGCAACCCATGCAATCGGTGACCATTCCGTCCCGCGACGGCATGGAGCTGGTCTCCTATTACACCCTGCCGCCGGGATCGGACGCGGACGGCGACGGCGTTCCGGAGGAAGCCCAGCCGACCCTGCTGTGGGTGCATGGCGGCCCGTGGGCGCGCGATTCCTACGGCTATAATTCCGTCCATCAGTGGATGGCCAATCGCGGCTACGCCGTGCTGTCGGTCAATTATCGCGGCTCCACCGGCTTCGGGAAAAACTTCATCAATGCCAGCCATGGCGAGTGGTCCGGCAAGATGCATGACGACCTGATCGACGCCGTCGACTGGGCCGTCGAGCAGGGCATCGCCAGGGAAGACCAGATCGCCATTGGCGGCGGATCCTATGGCGGGTACGCCACGCTGGTCGGCGTCACCTTCACGCCCGACACGTTCGCCTGCGGGGTCGACATTGTCGGCCCGTCCAACCTGGTCACGCTGATGGAAAGCTTCCCGGAATACTGGAAGCCCTTCCTGGACGCGACCTTCTATCGGGGCATTGGCGACCCGGCGACCGAAGAGGGCCGCGCGGAAGCGGAGAAGCGCTCCCCCATCAACAAGGTGGACGCCATCAGCGCGCCTCTGCTGATCGGCCAGGGCGCCAATGATCCGCGCGTCACGGTGATTGAATCCACCCAGATCGTCGACGCGATGACCGAAAAGGGCATCCCGGTGACCTATGTGGAATACCCGGACGAGGGCCACGGCTTCGGACGGCCGGAGAACTCCATCTCCTTCTTTGCGGTGATGGAAGGCTTCCTGTCCGAGAACTGTCTGGGCGGACGTTACCAGCCGGTCGCCGGCGCGCTGGAAGGCTCCAGCGTGGCGGTGAAGACCGGCGCGGAGGACGTTCCGGGCCTCGCCGAAGCCCTTGAAGGCTTCGAACCGACGGTCGCCAACTAGAGACCTGACTTTACGGGACGGGCGCCGCCTCGCCGCCCGTCCCGGTTTCTGCGCCGGTCCCTGCCAGGACCGGCGCTTTCTTTTTCCAACACAGGCGCGACGCGCTATGGTCCCGCCCATGACCGACGCCGCCGACGCCCCGACCGAATCCTCGCCCCCGCGGCCCTGGCCGGGCGCCGGGATCCTCTACATGATCACGATCCTGCTGTTCTCCGCCCTGATGGGCGCATTCGTGTGGGAGCTGGTGATCGAGCCGGGCCTTGTCGCCATTCGCACGCGCGCCGGTCTGGGCGCGGAGCTGACGGCCTATATCGGCCGGGCCAGCGAGCAGGCGATTCTGCTTTCCCCCGCCCTCTTCCTTGCCTCCGCCCTGTGGTCCGTCTCCGCCATTCTGCGCCGCGCCCGCCTGACAGGCTTCACCTATGCCAGCGCCGGATCGCTGGCCGATGCGGGCGCTGCGATGATGTGGGCGGGCGGCATGGAATTTATCGGCATCCCGACGCTGTGGGCATGGACGCATGACCGGATGGGCCGTGTGGTGCTGGACTTCGATCTCTCGGCGCTGGCCCTGATCGCGCTGGGCGCGACGGTCATTTTTGCTGGTCACGCGCTGCGCCGGCGCACGGTCTAAACCGCCAGCAGGACCGCCCGGGCCAGATAGATCACGCCGATCCCGGTGACGATCAGGCGCGTCCATTTCTTGAAATTGGCGTCAGAGAACAGGTTCAGCACCCGCGTCCCGGCCCAGGTTCCGGCAATGGCCAGTGGCGTGGCCAGCGCCAGCACCCATAAGGGCGGCAGGCCCGCCGCGCTGGCCCCGGCCAGCATGGGCGCGCCGTAATAGGCGATCTTCACGCCATGCGCGATCACCTGGCTGGCCGCCTTTGTGGCGACGATTTCATGGCGCGTCAGCGGCGTGCGCACGAAGAACAGGTCCAGCAGCGGCCCCGACACCCCCGCCGCCACGTTCATCCCGGTCACGCCCAGCCCGCACGCGGCCGCATGCAGCGGCTTTGCCGCATCAAACTCGAACCATGATTTCGGAATCCAGAGCAGACCGGGCAGCAGACCCAGCAGGACGAACACCATGAAGCGCGAGGGCGTGAAGGCGGCCAGCGCCAGCGCGCCAACGGCCGCCGCGGCGCCGATCACATAATACCCCATCACGTCCCAGCGCACATGGCGCAGCAGGAACAGCGCGCGCGATCCGTTGGAGACGCTCTGCACCAGTCCGTGCGTCACCATCGCGGCGGGCACGGGCATGATGAAGGCCAGCACGCCCATCAGCATCAGCCCGCCCGCCATCCCGAAAATCCCGGATATGGCGGCGGTGACGAATACGGCGATGAGAAGAATCGCGATCATGCCCGCCCTGATACGGCGCCCGCGCCGGGCAATCCATCGCGCCCCGGACGCCGCCAAACCGGAAAATCATGCCTGAAAACAATAAATTATATTTTTACAGGAAATAATTATTGTCATACAATAATTTGTATGAGAGCGTCCGGGCCGAAAAGAAAGGACAGGCGCATGAGTGAACGGACAGAAATTTCGAAAGACACGCGGGACAGCGCGCTCTGGCTGAGCGTCGTGGCCTGGGGCCTGTTCGGCCTGATGGCGGTGGATATCGGCAATGTGATCCGTGAGCGCATTGGCGCGCTGAGCCCCGGCGGCGATGGCTGGCTGTATATCGGCAACCAGTTCGGTCTTGGCCTGGTGGAGGCGATGCCCTCCATATTCCTGCTGTTCGCCCTGCTGGGTTTCGCGCATCTGTTTCGCCGTTGCAGCGAGGGGCAGATATTTACCGAACGCAACGTCAAGACGCTCCGCGGGGGCGGCGACTCCCTGCTGCTGGCGGCGGCGGCCAGCGCCCTGGTCACGCCGACGCTTATCGAGTGGATAAGCGGCAATCCCGGCGGCCTGCATTTCCAGGCCAATGACCTGACGCTGGGCGTCGGCGCGATGGGGCTGGCGATCCGCGGCATTGCGCACATCTTCCGCGAGGGCGTCCTGATCAAGCAGGAAAACGACGAGTTCGTCTGATGGCGGCCGAGATTGAAGTAACGCTGGACGTGATGCTGGCGCGCCGGAAAATCCGCTCCAAGGAGCTGGCGGCCGAAATCGGCATGACCGAGGCCAACCTCTCCCTGCTCAAATCCGGCAAGGTGAAAGGCGTCCGGTTCGACACGCTGGCCCGGCTCTGCGAGGCGCTGGATTGCGAACCGGGCGACCTTCTGGCTGTCAAACGCGGCGATTGACCCTAAGGTCATCTCGACCCGGCGCAGGCGCGCCGCTAATCTCGCGCTTGCACAACAGAACTCGCGAAGGGATGGCCGCTAGAATGGATTTCGCACACTCCGAAAAGACGAAGGAATGGATGGACCGCGTCCAGCGCTTCATGGACACGCACGTCTATCCGAACGAGGACACCTATGTCCGGCAGCATGAAGAGGCCGGCAAATGGGAAATCCCGCCCATCGTGGAGGAGCTGAAAGCCAAGGCGCGCGATGAAGGGCTGTGGAATCTCTTCATGCCGGAATCCGAACACGGCGCGGGCCTGACCAATCTGGAATACGCACCGCTGGCCGAGATCATGGGCCGGGTCTCCTGGGCCTCGGAGCTGTTCAACTGCGCCGCGCCGGACACCGGAAACATGGAGGTTCTGGACCGCTACGGCACCGACGCGCAGAAGGAAAAATGGCTCAAACCCCTGCTGGCCGGCGAGATCCGCTCCGCTTTCCTGATGACCGAACCGGCCGTCGCCTCCTCCGACGCCACGAATATCGAGTGCTCGATCACACGTGACGGCGACCATTATGTCGTGAACGGCCGCAAATGGTGGTCTTCCGGCGCGGGCGATCCGCGCTGCGCCATCTATATCGTGATGGGCAAGACGGACCCGGACGCCGACCGCCACAAACAGCAGAGCCAGATTCTGGTCCCCGCCGACGCGGAAGGCGTCGAGGTGAAACGCGCCCTGCACGTCTTCGGATATGACGACGCCCCGCACGGCCACATGGAAGTGGCGCTGAACAATGTGCGCGTGCCGGCGGAAAACCTGATCCTCGGCGAAGGCCGGGGCTTCGAAATCGCGCAAGGGCGGCTTGGCCCGGGCCGCATCCATCACTGCATGCGCACGATCGGCGCGGCCGAGCGGGCGCTGGAGCTGATGGTCCGCCGCCTGATGAGCCGCGAGGCGTTCGGCAAGCGCATTTCCGAACACTCTATCTGGGAGCAACGCATCGCCGAGGCCCGCCTGGAGATCGAACAGGCCCGCCTGCTGACGCTGAAAGCGGCGTGGATGATGGACACGGTCGGCAACAAGGCCGCCAAGGGCGAGATCGCCATGATCAAGGTGGCCGCCCCGCGCGTCGCCCTGAAGGTCATCGACGACGCCATCCAGGCGCATGGCGGCATGGGCGTTTGTCAGGACACCCCGCTGGCGGGCATGTATGCCGGCATCCGCACGCTGAGAATCGCCGACGGCCCGGACGAGGTGCACAATCGCGCCGTCGCCCGGATCGAAATGAAAAGGCTCGGAAACGGCTAAATAATTCAGTGTGTTACGGCTTCATGTCACGTTCAGGCGGGATTTGCTTCTCTATGCTCACGTGAAAAGCACGAGAGAGACGAGAAAAGGATACGCCATGCGCACCGCACTTCTATCGACAGCGTTGGGCGCCGTAGCCATCGCGCTGATTCCTGCGGCGGCCTCGGCTCAGCATTACGGGTCCTCCTACGGCCAGTATGGCCAGGGCGGCTACCAGTATGATTGCGACGACAACCGCGCGGAAAACGCCATCATTGGCGGACTTCTGGGCGCGGTGGCCGGCGGCGTGATCGGCGCATCCGTGGACGATGACGACGACGACCGCTATCGCGGCCGCCGCTACGGCTATAGCCGCCATCGCGGTTACGACCGTCACCATCGCGGCAATGACAATAGCGGCACGGTCGCCGGCGCGGTGATCGGCGGCGCGCTGGGCGCGGCCGTCGGCGCCTCGACCGGCAAGCGCGAATGCGCCCCGGTCCATCGCGGCTACAATGCCGGCTATCAGCAGGGCGGTTACGACCGCTACGGCAATGCCGGCTACTACCCGAACGACCGCTACGCCTATGAGCGTCGGGACGTCTATTATGGCGATGTCCGTCACGACCCGCGCTATGACGACCGCTACTATGGCGACCGTCATGATCCGCGCTACGACGACCGCTATTACGGCAACGCGCAATACGGCTATCAGCAGCCGCAATACGCCCAGCCGCAGGCTCAGGTCTATTCCGCGCAGTCGGTGACCTATAGCAGCGGGCGCAACTACGCCGACGTGCTGGCCGAGCGCCAGGGCGACTATAGCGCGAGCGCCACAACCTACAGCCAGACCACGCCGGAATCGCGCCTGCTGGGCGGCCGGTAGGTCCATCCATCCTTTAAACGGCTGAACTTTATGGCCGGGGCGGCGTTGCCCCGGCCATGTCTTTTGGACCGTCCGAAAAACCGCGAAACACGCTGGACCGCTGGGTCCGTTCGCGCTGGACCACGCCGGCGCTGGCGCTGGGCGAAGTTCTGGAAACCACTATCCTGCCCTGGCCGATCGAGGCGCCGCTGGCGGCCCTCATGTTCGCGCACCGCAAACGCATCCCGCTCTATCTGGCGGTCGTGGTGGCCTCCACGCTGGTTGGCTCGGCCCTGATGTACTGGGCGGGCTACCACGCGGCCGACGCGCTGTCCGGCAATCTGCCCTTCCTCAGCGAACAGGACATGCAGGCGTACGAACAGCGATACGCCGACGCGGGATTCTGGACGATCGTCAGCGGCGGGATTTTCCCCGTTCCGTGGCAAATCGTGACACTTTCGGCTGGCGCGGCCGGCTATAATTTTGGCCTGTTCATGCTGGCCAGCCTGATTGGCCGCGGCCTGCGCTTCGGCCTTCTGGCCGCCGCGGTGGCCCTGTTCGGACCGCAGATCACGGAATTCTGGAAAAATTCCTCCAGGACCCGAAAAACCGCCATCTGGGTTCTGGCGATTGCCGCCGTCTGCGCGTGGATTTTGCTGCTCTTCCTGTAACAGGAATTGAATCGCGCCGCGTCTCAAGCATTGTAGCGGGTATGAAAACTGCGCTCATCACCCACGCCGATTGCCTCGCCCATCAGGTGCCCGACGATAACCCGGAAAAGCCCGAACGCCTGCGCCGCGTTCTGGCCGCCATGGAGGGGCCGGACTTCGCCGATCTGATCCGGCTGGAGGCCCCGCTGGCCGATGACCGCGACATCCTGCGCGTCCATGACCGCCAGATGTGGGCGGAAATGACGGGCAAGGAACCCGCGACGCCCGGCGAGTTTCACGAAATCACCTATGACACTTTCCTGCATCCGGCGCGCTGACCGCGGCCCGCCGCGCCGCGGGCGCAGGGCTGCGCGGGGCGAAGGGCGTGTTCGACGGCGAGTTCGAGGCCGCTTTCTGCGCCGTGCGCCCGCCCGGCCATCACGCTGAACCGCGCCAGATGATGGGGTTCTGCTTCGCCGGGTCCGCCGCCATCGCCGCAATGTGGGCCGTCGAGGAAGGCCACGCCCGCCGCGTCGCGGTGATCGATTTCGACGTGCATCACGGCAACGGCACGCAGGCCGCTTTCTGGAGCCGGCCGGAACTGTTCTTCGGCTCCATCCACAAGGCCCCGCTCTACCCCAATACCGGCCACCCGCATGAGCGCGGCGAGCACGACAATATCCGCAATGCCCCGTTTGGCGCGGGGATCAGCGCGCAGGCCTGGCGCGATCTGGCCGAGGAATCGCTGCTGGGACCGCTGGATGCGTTCGCGCCCGACCTGCTGGTCATCTCCGCCGGGTTCGACGCGCACCGCGACGACCCGCTGGGCGCGGGGCCGGTGACCGAAGAGGATTTTGCCTGGATCACGGACCGGCTCGTCGATATCGCCCGCCGGCACGGTCAGGGGCGGCTTGTTTCCCTGATGGAGGGCGGATACGACTTGGATGCGCTCGCGCGGTCCGCCGCCGCCCATGTGCGCGCGTTGCTGGACGCCTGAAGAGGGGCGCGTCCGGCGCGCAGCTGATCCCCCGCCCTCGGCAGACACGATGAACCATTCGCCGACCCAACCCGGCCGCGAAGATCCGGACTCCCGCGCCGTCATGGCGCCGCCCGCGCCGGGCGCGATCACGCTGGCGCGTCACGGACGGCCGGACGCGGACCGCACGGTGCGGATCAACGCAAAGGGTTATGGGGAGTGGTGGGCGAACTATGACCGCGTCGGCCTGCGTGAGGACAGCAAGCCGCCGCGCGACCTGATCGAGGCAGTGAAGAAGGCCGATATATTGCTGGCCAGCACCCTGCCCCGCGCCATCGCCACCGCCCACGCCGTTGCCGAGCCGGAGCGGATCGAGACTCTGCCGATCTTTGTGGAGGCGCCGCTGCCGCCCCCGCCTTTGCCGGGCCTGTTCCTGAAACCCCCGACCTGGGGCGTGCTGTCCCGGATCGCGTGGTGGCTGGGCTATAGCGGCGGAACCGAATCCCGGCGCGAAGCGGAAGTGCGCGCCGAGTCGGCGGCCGATCACCTGGTCCAGACCGCCGCATCGGGCGCGGAAGTGCTGCTTTTCGCGCATGGCTGGTTCAATCGCATGCTGCGGCCGGCCTTGAAACGGCGCGGTTATGATTGCGTGGTGGACGGCGGCGATTCCTACTGGTCCTATCGCCGTTATGAGCCGGTTCAGAGCCGCGTGGACGGCGCTGACCCCGGCCGTTAAGCTGATTTCAAGCCTGCCCCAAAAGAGAATTATTCATGTCCGATACTGCGGAAAAATCCCCTCCCGACGTCTCCACGCTGAGCTTCGAGGCGGCTCTCAAAGAGCTGGAATCCATTGTCGAGAAACTGGAGCGGGGCGATGTGGAGCTGGAAGAATCCATCGCCATTTATGAACGTGGCGCCGCCCTGAAAAAGCATTGCGAGGACAAGCTGAAAGCGGCCCAGATGAAGGTCGACAAGATCGTCTTCGACGAAGACGGAGCGCCCAAGGCCGAACCGGCCGGGCTGGACTGACCGCGCAATGGCCAAACCCGCAGACGAGATCCAGTTCGACGACTTCCAGAAAGTGGATATTCGCCTCGGCACCGTCGAACGCGCCGAACCCTTTCCCGAAGCCCGCAAGCCGGCTTTCAAGCTCTGGATCGATTTCGGGCCTGACATCGGCGTGAAGAAAAGCTCCGCCCAGATCACCGATCACTATACGGTGGAGCAACTGACCGGACGCCGCGTCATGGCGGTGGTGAATTTCCCGCCGCGCCAGATCGGCCCGTTCATGTCGGAAGTCCTGACGCTGGGCGTGCCCGACGATCAGGGCCGCATCGTCCTGCTGGACATTGACCGCGACGCGCCGGACGGCGCGCGCATGTTCTAGGAAAGAAAGAATCTTGAGGACATGTCGCGCGTGACCACTTTCCACGAACAGCTTGAGGAAACCGCCGACCGCGTGACAGTCGCGCTGGACGCCCTGATCCCGCGCGCCGACGGACCGGAGTCGCGCGTCATCTCCGCCATGCGCTACGCCGCGCTGGGCGGGGGCAAACGCCTGCGCCCCTTCTTTGCGCTGGAATGCGGCCGCCTGTTCGACATGGACGAGCGCAGCCTGCTGCGCGCCGCCGCCGCGCTGGAATGCGTACACACCTATTCGCTGATCCATGACGATCTGCCCTGCATGGACGATGACGACCTGCGCCGGGGCCGCCCCACCGTGCACAAGGCCTATGACGAGGGCACGGCCGTGCTGGCGGGCGATGCGCTGCTGACCCTGGCCTTCGAGATTCTGTCCCACCCGGACACCCACGGCGCGGCGCATGTGCGCTGCGAGCTGGTCTCCCGCCTGGCCCTGGCCTCCGGCGCGCGCGGCATGGTGGGCGGCCAGATGATTGATCTGGACGCGGCCGAGCATGACGAGGCGGACATCCATATCGTCACCCGCATGCAGCGCATGAAGACCGGCGCCCTGATCGCCTACGCCGCGGAAATCGGCCCCGTCATGGCCCGCGCGGACGAGGATGACCGTCAGGCGCTGGCCGGCTTTGCCCATGATCTGGGTCTGGCCTACCAGATCGCGGACGATTTGCTGGACGCGGAAGGCGAGGCTGAACGGGTTGGCAAGGCGGTCGGCAAGGACACCGGCCTAGGAAAAGCCACGTTCGTATCCATTTTAGGTACAGAGAAGGCGCGCGAGCAGGCGCGGATGCTGGCCGAACAGGCCAAATCGCATCTCGATCCGTTCGGATCCCGCGCCGAAGCCTTGAGGGATGCGGTCGATTTCGTGCTAGACCGTTCAAATTGAAGCTCAATCAACGGTCGGTCCCGGCGCGGCGCGGCCGTTAGAAAACGAATAATATGAAGCCCGACACCCCGCTGCTGGACAAAGTTCAAACTTCCGCCGACCTGAAAGGCCTTTCAGTGGCGGAGCTGAAACAGCTCGCCGGCGAATTGCGCAACGAGACCATCGACGCGGTCTCCACCACGGGCGGGCATCTGGGCGCGGGGCTGGGCGTGGTCGAGCTGACGGTCGCCATCCACCACGTCTTCAACACCCCCGACGACAAGCTGATCTTCGATGTCGGTCATCAATGCTACCCGCACAAGATCCTCACCGGCCGCCGCGACCGCATCCGCACCATTCGTCAGGGCGAGGGCCTGTCCGGCTTCACCAAGCGCAGCGAGAGCGAATATGACCCGTTCGGCGCCGCGCACGCCTCCACCTCGATTTCCGCCGGGCTTGGCTTTGCCGTTTCCCGCGACCTTCAGGACAAGGACAATAATGTCGTCTGCGTGATCGGCGACGGCGCCATGAGCGCCGGCATGGCCTATGAGGCGATGAACAATGCGGGCCACCTGAAATCCCGCATGATCGTGATCCTGAACGATAACGACATGTCCATCGCCCCGCCGACCGGCGCGATGAGCGCCTATCTGGCGCGGCTGGTTTCCTCCAAGCCCTATTCGTCCTTCCGCAAGCTGGCCAAGGGCGTGGTGAAGTCCATCGGGCTGGAAGAACCCGTCCGCCGGGCCGAGGAATATGCCCGCGGCATGGTGATGGGCGGCACGCTGTTCGAGGAAATGGGCTTCCACTATGTCGGCCCCATCGACGGCCACAATCTGGAACACCTGGTCCCGATTCTGGAAAACGCCCGCGATCTGGACGACGGCCCGATCCTGGTCCACGCCGTCACCCGCAAGGGCAAGGGCTATGAGCCCGCCGAGAACGCCGCCGACAAGTATCACGGCGTCTCCAAGTTCAATGTCGTTACCGGCGAACAGCAGAAAGGCGCGGCCGGCGCGCCCAGCTATACCAAGGTGTTCGCCAACGCCTTGGTGAAGGAAGCCGAGAAGGACGACCGCGTCTGCGCCATCACCGCCGCCATGCCCTCCGGCACCGGCCTCAATGTGTTTGGCGAGAAATTCCCGGACCGCTGCTGGGATGTTGGCATCGCCGAACAGCACGCGGTCACCTTCGCGGCAGGCCTTGCCGCCGACGGCATGAAGCCGTTCGCCGCCATCTATTCCACCTTCCTGCAGCGCGGCTACGATCAGGTCGTCCATGACGTGGCGATCCAGAAACTGCCCGTTCGCTTCGCCATCGACCGCGCCGGTCTTGTCGGCGCCGACGGCCAGACGCACGCGGGCTCTTTCGATGTGGGTTATCTGGGCGCCCTGCCCGGCATGACTCTGATGGCCGCCTCGGACGAGGCGGAGCTGACCCGCATGGTCGCCACCGCCGCCGCCATTGATGAAGGCCCCAGCGCCTTCCGCTATCCGCGGGGCGAGGCCGAGGGCGTCGAAATCCCCGAGGACGCGCAGCCGCTGGAAATCGGCAAGGGCCGCATCGTCCGCGCGGGCGCCACCATCGCCCTGCTGTCTCTGGGCGGTCGTCTGGGAGAAGCGAAGAAGGCCGCCGACATGCTGGCCGCACAGGGCTTCTCCACCACCGTGGCCGACGCCCGGTTCGCCAAGCCGCTGGACGAGGACCTGATCCGCCGCCTGGCCAGGGAACACGAAACGCTGATCACCATAGAGGAAGCGGCCATGGGCGGCTTCGGCGCGTTCGTTCTGCAATTCCTGGCGCGTGAAGGCGCGCTGGATGCAGGTCTGAAAATCCGAACCCTGCACCTGCCGGACATCTTCCAGGATCACGACAAGCCGTTCCTGCAATATGACGCCGCCGGCCTGAACGCCCGCCATATCGCCGCCAGCGCCATAGAGGCGCTGGGCCGGGGCGACGTCGCCGCCCTGCCGTCCGCGAAAACGGCCTGACGCTCGTTTCAGCTTAACTTCCCGTAATGTGCGGTTCTGTCGCTGGACTTCCCGGCGGCGGACCGTTTTTCTTACGCCCACTATCGGGAGGGATATTCATGAAGATAAAGCGTTTTTCAGCCGCTCTGGCCGCGGCCGCCATCCTTTGCACGCCCGCCGCCATGGCGCAGGACAATGAGTCCGGCGACAGCAGCGCATCCGCCGACATTCCGGAGCCCGCGCAGTCGGAGAAATCCGGCAGCGTCCGTATTGGCGGCCAGACCATCAATTATGATGTCGTCGCCGGCGAGACCTATCTGAAGAACGACAAGGGCGAACCCGTCGCCTCCATCTTCTCGACCTCGTACATCCGCAAGAATGGCGACCGCAGCCGCCCCGTCCTATTCGTGTTCAATGGCGGGCCGGGGTCCGCCTCGCTGTGGCTTCACATGGGCGTCTTCGGCCCAAAACGCGTGGTCATCCCGTCCGACGGCAGCGATGACGGCGCGCCGCCCTACGATCTCGGCGACAACCCCTATTCCATGCTGGACGTGGCCGACATGGTGTTTATCGACCCGGTCGGCACCGGCTGGAGCCGCGCGCTCGGCGACACCGACCCGAAGGATTATTACGGGCTTGAGGAGGACGCGGATTCGCTCGGCCGGTTCATCCGCTTGTGGCTGACCGAGAATGGCCGCTGGAACTCCCCGAAATACCTGGCGGGCGAAAGCTATGGCACCACCCGCGCCGCCGCGCTGATCGACGAGCTTCAGGGCGGCTGGACGGATGTTTCCCTGAACGGCGTGATCCTGATTTCCGCCGTTCTGGACTTCCAGTTCTCCCGCTACGGCAAGGGCAACGAGATGGTCCACGTCTCCTACATACCCTCTTTCGCCGCCATCGCCTGGTATCACGGCAAGATCGACAAGAGCGCGTGGAACAATGATTTCGACGCCTTCACCGAGGCTACCCGCGAATTTGCGATCGAGGAATACGCCCCGGCCCTGCTGAAAGGCGCGATGCTGGAAGACAGCCGCCGGCGCGAAATCATCACGAAACTCTCCGGCTTTACCGGGCTCAGCGAAACCTATCTGCGTCAGGCGAACATGCGCGTGAACAATATGCGCTTCATGAAGGAGCTGCTGCGCGACGAACAACGCTCCACCGGCCGCCTCGACGCCCGCTATACCGGCATCGATTTCGATGCGGCGGGCGAGCGTTTCGACGCCGATCCGTCTTCCTACGGCATTGACGGCGCCTATACGGCGGCGGTGAACGACTATCTGACCCGTGAGCTGGATGTGCCGATCACCCGCGATTACCGCGTGCTGGACGGCGAACCGGGCAGCAACTGGAACTGGTCCGCCAAAGACAGCGGCGGGTGGCCTGCCTACGTCAATGTCGGCCCCTGGATCAGCGAGGGAATGCGCCAGAACTCGGAGCTGCGCATCATGCTCGCTTCCGGCTGGTATGACCTCGCCACGCCCGTTTTCGGCGCCGAGCTGGCTCTGCAGCGCGACGACATCCCGCAGGACCGCATCACCAAAACCTATTACCAGTCCGGCCACATGATGTACGTGCACCAGCCCTCTCTGGAGCAGCTCAGCGAGGACATGCACGACTTCGTGGCGGCGGGTTCGCGCTAGGGCCGATCAGGGCGCGGTCACCCCGGCTCGGGGCACTGAATAAAGACCGCGCCATCGCCCTTGATCGCCACGCCGCCCAGCGTCAGTTCGCCATATTCCGGCGGCATGACGGCCAGACCGTCAACCCCGCGCCCTTCGACGGGAAGTTCAAGCGCGTCGAAAACGAACCGCGGCTCGTCGCCTTGCGCCACATACCCGGTGCGCGGCGAGCCGTTGAGGCTCGTCTCGACCGTGAGATCGCCCGCCGGGTTCAGATTGATGTCGAAGTCTGGCTTACGGCAATCGCCGCCTTTTACGGCCCAGGGATGCTCCAGATAGGCCGTATCGACGCCGTGCGGCTCGCCCGGCTGCATGACCGGGTCTTCTTCGGCCGGCGGAGGGTCTGATTGTCCGTTCTCCGGCGGCGTCTCAGCCTCTTGAGATTGCGGCTCCTGCGCGGCCTCGCAGGCGGTCAGCAGGGCCAGGCCCGTCACGATGGCAATGATTCGCATGAATGGCGTCCTCCTTGCGTTCGTTTCGGAAATCCAACGCAAAGGCCGCCGCGCCTGATCCAGCCGCTATTCAGCCGCCCGCGCATCGCCCGGCGCAGGCCCGGGTTCCGCGCGTTCCGCCCGCCGCATGGTGCGCAGGAAGGGATAGAGCGCGGCCAGTGTCAGCAGCGCCGCGGCCAGGAAGGGCGCGCCCGGGAAATAGACCGGCGCGTCATCCCCCGCGAACACGCCGAACAGGAAGGTGGACATCAGCAACGGTCCGGCGATGGCCGCCAGGCTGCGCAGGCTGGCGATGGCGCCCTGCAATTCGCCCTGCTGGCTGTTGGAGACCTGATTGGACAGGATGCCCTGCATCGCCGGTCCGCCAATGCCGCCAACCGCGCCCACGGCGATCAGCACATAGACCATCCAGCCGGACGTCGCCCAGGCCAGCCCGGCGTAGAAGACGATGCTGATAAGAAAGGCCAGCGTCACGGCCCGCGTCTCGCCCAGCGCCGGTATCGCCACCCGCGTCAGACCGCCCTGCACCGCCGCGCCGGTCAGCCCGACAAACATCAGCGACAGGCCGATTTCCGCCGGCGACCAGGCGAATTTCGCCTCGGCGTAATAGGCCCAGGTGGCCGGAAGGGCGTAATGGCCCAGCTGGAACAGGAACAGCGCCGCGGCCACGCCGATCACCACTGGATAGGCGCGCAGGGTCAGAAGGCTGCCCAGCGGGTTGGCGCGCCTGATGTCAAACGGCCGGCGCTGGGCTTTCGACAGCGTTTCCGGCAGCACGAAGAAGCCATAGATCAGGTTCAGGAAAGCCAGCGCGGCCGCCGCGAAGAACGGGATGCGCGGCCCGATTTCCCCCAGAAAACCGCCCATTGCGGGCCCGATGATAAAGCCGAGGCCAAACGCCGCGCCCAGGATCCCGAAATTGGCGGAGCGTTTTTCGGGCGGGCTGACATCGGCGATATAGGCGCTCGCCGTGGTGAAGGTCGCCCCGAATATCCCCGACAGGAACCGGCCCAGAAACAGCCAGGCGAGGCTGGGGGCCAGCCCCATCAGCCCGTAATCGATCCCGAAGCCCAGCAGGGAAAACAGCAGCACCGGGCGCCGTCCGAAACGGTCCGATAGCGAGCCGACAAACGGCGCAGCAAAAAACTGCACGATGGAATAGAGGAACATCAGCGCGCCGCCGAATACCGCCGCGCGCGCGATCCCCTCCCCCGTCAGCTCCATGATGAGCTGGGGGATGACCGGGATGATAATCCCGAGCCCCGTCACATCGATCAACACGGTGATGAAGATGAACAGGAGCGCGTGCTTGCCGGGCGTCCGCGTCATGGGCGGCCTCTATCGCGCGAATGGGCCGTTTTGCCTAGCGCGCAATTGCCGCGCACGGGACGGCAATCGCAGTCAGTGGCCTTCGAACGACAGCAGGGACTGCATGGCGACGCCCTGACCTTCCAGCCGTTCGCGTCCGCCCAGCTCCGGCAGCTCGATCAGGAAAACCACGCCCGCAATCTCCGCGCCCGACCGCTTCAGCAGTTTCACCCCCGCCTCCGCCGTGCCGCCCGTCGCGATCAGGTCATCGACCAGAAGCACCCGCGCGCCCTTCGGCGCGGCGTCCTCATGCATCTCCAGCTCATCATCGCCATATTCCAGCGCGTAGGACTCGGTCAACGTCCTGTGCGGCAGCTTCCCCTTCTTGCGCAGCGGTATGAAGCCCGCCTTCAGGCGCGTGGCGATGGCCCCGCCCAGGATGAAGCCCCGCGCCTCGATCCCCGCCACAAGGTCGATTTCCTGCCCCGCAAACGGTTCCGCCATGCGGGCTACGGCTTCCTCGAACGCCTCGGCGCGCGCGAACAAGGTGGTTACGTCGCGGAACAAAATTCCCGGCTTCGGGTAGTCCGGGATGGTTCGGATCGTCTCTTTCAGGTTCATGCCCGGCTTCTACTATGATCTTGAGGAAGTTCGAACCCTGAGCTGAAAAAAGACATTTCAAGGAGCAATTATGAGTGGAATCAAAGACAAGGTCGTGGTCATAACCGGCGCCTCCAGCGGCATTGGCGAGGCGATTGCGGAGCGGCTCTCCAAAGACGGCGCCAAGCTGATGCTGGGGGCGCGGCGGGAAGACCGCCTGAAGTCGCTGGCGGAGAAGCTGGGCGGGGACACCGCCTATCACGTCACCGACGTCACCCGCCGCGATGACGTTCAGGCGCTGGCCAAGGCCGCCATCGACAAGTTCGGCCACATCGACGTGCTGATCAATAATGCCGGCGTCATGCCGCTTTCCTTCCTGTCAGAAGGCAAGGTGGATGAGTGGGACAAGATGATCGACGTGAACATCAAGGGCGTCCTTTATGGCGTCGACGCCGTGCTCGGCCACATGCTGGAACGGGAAAGCGGCCAGGTGATCAATATCGCCTCGACCGCCGGCCATCGCGTGGTCAAATCCGGCGTCGTCTATTGCGGCACCAAGCACGCCGTGCGCGCCATTTCAGAGGGCTTGCGGATGGAAACTGCGGGCAAGATCCGCTCGACCATCATCTCCCCCGGCGCGGTGGAGACGGAGCTGGGCAACGACATCTCCAACGACCAGATCAAGGACCGCGTGAAGACGATGCAGAAGGACACCGGCCTGAAGCCGGAAGATATCGCGGAGGCCGCCGCCTACGCGATCTCCCAGCCCGATTCGGTCTCGGTGAACGAGGTTCTGATCCGTCCCACCGTGCAGGAGGGCTGAACGCCCTATTCCGGCGTATCGCCACGCAGGTCCGGCAGGTCGGCGGGGGGATTATTGGGCCACATTTCATCATCGGCCCGGTAGACAATCTCCCCGTCCACCACGGTCATCACCGCCTTGTTGCGCAGAATGTCCTCTTCCGGCTCTGACATCAGGTCATCGCGGAACACGCTGAAATCGGCCCGCATGCCGGGCGCGATCATGCCCAGCTCGTCCTCGCGGAAGCTGGCGTATGCCGGCCAGACCGTGAACATTTTCAGCGCCGTCTGGCGGTCCACCGCTTCCTCAGGCTGCCATCCCTCGCCCTGGAACCCGTCCAGCCCCTTGCGCGCCACCGCGCCATAGAACTCGATCCGGGCGTCGCCGCGCTCAACCGGCGCATCGGAACCTGCGGCGACGATTGCGCCCGCATCAATCAGGCTCTGCCACGCATAGGCGCCCTCCAGCCGTTCCTGCCCCAGCCGGTCGGGCGCGAAATAGAGATCGCCGATGGCGTGGCTGGGCTGCATGGAGGCGATGACGCCCAGGCTGGCGAAGCGTTCGATATCCGCCGGGTCGACGATCTGCGAATGCTCGATCCGCCAGCGCGGATTGCGCACCGCCCGCTCATCCGGCGGGACCGCGACGAAAGCCTGGCTATAGAGGTCCAGCACCTGCCTGTTGGCGGCGTCGCCAATCGCATGCGTGGCGATCTGGATGCCCTCGCGCAGCGCCTTCTCATAGAAGGCCAGCGCCTTTTCCTCGTCCAGGAACAACAGCCCGGTCGTATCGGGCCGGTCCGTATAAGGCTCAAGCAACGCCGCCCCGCGGGAGCCAAGCGCGCCGTCCGCATAGACCTTGTAGGCCCGTGTCACGTTACGGCGGTCCGGGCTGCCCCACGGCCCGTCCTCCAGCAGCACGTCATTGCCCCAGTCCAGGGCGTTGTAGACGCGGATCGGCAATTCCCCGGCGGCCGCCAGCTCGTCCAGGTCCCGCGCCTGCGCTTCGGTCACGGACATGTTGTGGATGCCCGTCCAGCCATATTCGGCCATGGCCTCCGCGCCGATGCGCAGCGCCTCGCGCCGTTCCGCATCGCTCATCTCCTGCACCAGCGCCTCGACCGGCGCCATGGCCGCGTCGATCAGGATGCCGTTCGGCTCGCCGGCTTCGCCGCGCTCGATCCGGCCGCCCTCGGGGTCTTCGCTATCGGCCGTGATGCCGGCCGCCTCCAGCGCCGCGCTGTTGGCGACCAGCGCATGACCGTCGGCGCGGCCCAGCAGCACCGGGCGATCGTCAACGACGCCGTCCAGATCCTCCCGCGTCGGCATCCGGCCTTCCGGCCACTGCGTCTCGATCCAGCCACGCCCGGCGATCACGCCTTCGGGGTGGTCCTCCGCCCAGCGTTCCAGCCGCGCCAGCATGCCGGCCAGCGATTCCGACCCTTCCAGATTCAGCGTCAGCTCCCGCTGGCCAATGCCAATCAGGTGCGCGTGGGCGTCGGTGAAACCCGGAAACATCACCGCGCCGCGCAGATCGACAATCTCGGTCTCCGCGCTGGCCATCTCCAGCGCCGCGTCCTGAGCGCCGGTGAACGCCACCACGCCGTTCGCCACCGCGACGGCTTCCGCCCGGGGCGTGTCCTCGCTTCCGGTATGGATCACGCCGTTGAGGAATATCCGCTCCGGCGCCTCGGCCGGCGCGTCAGCGTCCTGCGCGTTCGCGGCGCAGGCGGAAAACAGGGTCAGGGCGGCGATCAGAAGGCGCATGAAGAACCTCGATACGAAAAGAACGGAATAATGAATTGCCGCGCATAGAAGCGCCCGAACCGGGCGGGCGCAAGGCGGCGCAAATGAAAACGGGCGGCCCGCCATGGACCGCCCGTTTCAAAACCTGGAATTGAAGCCGGTTGCGGCCTACTCGACTTTCTCGAGCAGCGTTTCGCGGTCGGCTTTTTTCAGGGCGCGCTTGATGCGCTGCGCCTGATCGGACAGCTGATCGACCTTGGCTTTCGCCAGATAGTGATCCAGCCCGCCCATCTTGTCGACGGTGCGCAGGGTCGCGGCCGAAACGCGCATGGAGAAGCTGCGGCCCAGCTTTTCCGACGTCAGCGTCACATCGCACAGGTTCGGCAAGAACCGGCGCTTGGTCTTCTTGTGGGAGTGCGAGACATTGTTTCCGGAAACCGGCCCAATACCCGACAATTCGCAGCGGCGCGCCATGGCGTCACGTCCTCTCGATGTTTGCGTTTCGCGCAAAAAACCTTATTTCGCGCCAAGCGTCCAATGCCTGTCGCGGAAGCGGGGCATTTAGCCTTATGCCCGAAGCGGGTCAAGACACAGGGGCACTGGAAAGGCGCCCCGCGCGCGCCAAAGACTTTTTCACGCCGTAATTGCGGGATTAAAACACGCCCATGAGACACAAGCCATTCCTTCTTGCGCTGGCCTCGGCCGCCATGCTGGCCGCGCCGCAACAGGCGAAGACCGCTGATGACGCGCCGCAGGCTTCCAGCGAAACGCTGCTGCCGCGCGCCATCGACGCGCAATATTCCGGCTATCTGCTGGGCATCAAGGTATTGAACGCCTCGCTGGACGCCCGGCTTTCCGGCGGCGAATACGAATCGGACGCGCTGTTCGAAACGGCGGGGCTGGTGCGCTGGTTCAAGAAGGCGGAGATCGAGGCCGAGGTGGAGGGCGAGATGGATCGCTCCTACCCCAAGCCGAAAAACTATCGCCACATGAACGCGGCCGGGTCCAAGGACCGCACGATCGAGATCACTTTCACCGGCGATGACGTGATCTCCGACGTGAACCCGCGCTTTGGCAGCATGGGACAGCCCCCCGCCACCCGCGAGGAACGGCTGGAGGCGGTCGACGCCCTGTCCGCCATCCTGCAGATGGCGCTGAACGCCAACCGCCACGCGGACCGCCCTTGCGGCTATGACGCCCGCGTCTTCGACGGCAAGCAGCGTTACGATCTGCGCATGATCTATGAGGGCGATTACGAGGCGAAGCTGAAGGGCTATAAAGGCCCTGTTACCTCCTGCAATGTCTATTATATCCCCGTTTCGGGCTTCGACCCGGAAGACCTGCCGGACGAGGATATGGAGAATACGCCCCTGCGCGTGTGGTTCGCGGACACCCCGTCCTACGGCGTATCCATGCCGGTGCGGTTCGAGCTGCAGCTGGATTTCGGCAAGGCGGTGATCGAGATTCGCGATCTGGACATTGCGATGGGCGACTCGCTGGCCGGCGCCGACGCGCTAGACTGAAGGCCTTCTGATTCGAGGAGAGCTGCAAACATGAGCGCGCTCCAGACGACTCTGCGCGCCGCGCTGGGCCCGACCAATACCGGCAAGACGCATCTGGCGGTCGAGCGCATGCTCGGCCACCCCACCGGCATGATCGGCCTTCCGTTGCGCCTGCTCGCCCGGGAAATCTATGACCGGGTCGTGGCCGCCAAGGGCGCGGGCGCCGCCGCCCTGATGACCGGCGAGGAAAAGATCGTCCCCGGCAATCCGCGCTACTGGATCTGTACGGCGGAGGCGATGCCGCTGTCCCAGCCGGTCAGCTTCATGGCCATCGACGAGGCGCAGCTGGCCGCCGATCCCGAACGCGGCCACATCTTCACCCACCGCATGACCGGGTGCCGGGGAACACAGGAAACCATGATCCTGGGCGCCGAAACCCTGCGCCCGCTGGTCCGCCGCCTGGTCCCGGAGGCGGAGATCGAGACGCGGGAGCGATTTTCCACCCTCTCCTATGCCGGGCACAGCCGCATCACCGCCCTGCCCCGGCGCTCCGCCATCGTCGCCTTCTCGGCGGAGGATGTTTACGCCATCGCCGAACTGATCCGCCGCAAGCGCGGCGGCGCGGCCGTGGTGATGGGCGCGCTCAGCCCCCGCACCCGCAACGCGCAGGTGGAGCTGTTCCAGTCCGGCGAGGTGGATTACCTCGTCGCCACCGACGCCATCGGCATGGGCCTGAACCTGAATGTCGATCATGTCGCCTTCGCCCGCCTCACCAAGTTTGACGGCCGCAAGCGCCGCCGCCTCGTCCCCGCGGAGATGGGCCAGATCGCCGGCCGCGCGGGCCGCTTCCGCCAGCCCGGCACGTTCGGCACGACCGGCGACGCGCCGGAGCTGGATATCGAGGACGTCAAGCGTCTGGAAAACCACCAGTTCAAACCTCTGGAGCGGCTGGAGTGGCGCAATTTCGATCTCGATTTTTCGTCGATGGACGCCCTCAACGCCTCGCTGAACCGCCCGACGCCGGACGAGGCGCTGGTCCGCGTCCGGCACGCGCTGGACGAACAGGCCCTGCAAATGC